>JANXSA010000474.1 GCA_025352915.1 Rhodospirillales bacterium
TAAGTCGATCGGAGAGCGGCCCATGACCGACGCCGAGCGTCAGGCCCGCCACCGTGCCGCGCGTGCGGTGAGCCAGCCGGTCATCCCTGATGTATTTTTGCTCCGGCCCGCCGATGCATTTTCTCTCCGGCGTTGACACGATGGCGATGAGGCATCCAAGCTGGAGCAAGCCGCTCTCGCGCTTGAGGAAAAATCAGACATCGTCGGTTTGCTGTCGATGATCCGGCAGCTACCGCCGGATACCAAGGCTGAGAAGCTTCGCGCAACGATCCGTAAGTTGCGGGACGATGGCTACCCGCAGGTGATGGTGTTCACCCAGTTCACCGATACGATGGATTTCCTGCGTGGCGAAATTGGCCGAGACCCAGACCTGCGGATCATGTGTTTCTCGGGGCGCGGTGGCCAGGTTCCGTCCAATGATGGGACTTGGCGCAATATCAGCCGTGACGAGGTCAAGCGCCGATTCCGGGCTGGGGATGCCGATGTGCTGTTGTGCACAGATGCCGCGGCGGAAGGCTTGAACTTCCAGTTTTGCGGCGCGCTGGTGAACTACGACATGCCATGGAACCCGATGCGCGTTGAGCAGCGGATCGGGCGTATCGACCGACTTGGTCAAAAGCACCCCAACATCCAGATCATCAACCTCCACTACGCCAATACGGTTGAGGCGGATGTCTACATCGCGCTCCGTGAGCGCATAGGTCTGTTCGAGACGGTCGTCGGGCGGCTGCAACCGATCCTTGCCAGTTTGCCGAAGCTGATTTCTGGCAGGGTGCTGGAGGGCAGAACCCGTCCTGACGAGGATCGTCACGCCGTTGTCTCTGAGATCAGGGACGAAGCGGACCGCGCCGAGGCTAGTGGATTTGATATCGACGCGGTGACCGACGCTGACCTGGCCGAGCCGCTGGTCGAGCCATCAGCGCTGACGATGGACGATTTGGAATTGGTGGTTGGCCGCCCGGCCTTGCTGCCGCCGGGCGTTGAGATCGAGGCGATGGGTTTGAGGGAGTTCAAACTGCGCGCGCCAGGGATGAAGGACTGGGTCAGGATTTCGACAAACCCAGCGTACTATGAGCAGCATGCCGATGCGATGGAACTGTGGTCGCCAGGGAACCCTACTTTTCCGGCAATCGAGGCCACCCCAGCAGATCTTGGCGTTATGCGCCTCGCCGAGATTGTGACGTGAGATGCGACCTGTGTCCTCACCGATTGACCTTGTGGGCTTTCATGTGATCAGCATGTGCAGGCAAACGGCGACCGTCGGAAGAATTGACCAAGGGTGCCAGCGCACCGTCGCGATTGCGGACAACCTGGGACCGAAGATTCGCTCCCGGTTCCCCAACCCACCCAATCGGAACTTCAACTTACGGTGCAATATAGCACCGGTAATTTGAGAAATTTCAACACGTTATGACCTGGGGCCGAACCCCCCATAGCCCCAAGTCGCGGAGAGAATAGGCCATTCGGAGAGAGATTCCGGCGTTCGTTGCGCTCGCGGAGCCCCGAGTGCATCGCGCAAACCCGCAGGAAACCTGGGGTTTTCCAGGCTGTCTCACTGGCGGAGAGCGGTTCGCCCCCAGAGCGGTGGCGTAGGATAGGGAACCGGGAACGAACTGTCTCTGTGCGCCGGGCGGGCGCGGACGCATGCCCTCCTGGCCGCTGCCCTACGCCGTCACAAAACGAACCAGTTGGCGTCCACCGGGCCCGCCGCATTCACGAAGATGGTCAGGTCCGCGACCGTGTCGTTATTCACATTGCCCTGGATCAGGCGAACGCTGCCCTGATCCTCCCAGCGCAGCTGCCCTGGCGTGCCATTGAACGCTGCGGTGCCGATGAAGCTGAATGCGTCGTTGGTGGCCGTGTCGGCGATCGCGTCGATGCGAGACAGGTCGTGCCTCTCCCCGACTGCCCTGCTGAAGTCCCCGAATGTTGTCGCGTTGCTGGCCGCCGGGCCAATGGCGCTGTGCTTGTATAGCGTCAATCACGAAAGCGGCCTTTTCGGTCACGCCCAGATGAAATCGGAGGCGGTCAGCTGCGAGACGCGCGCGACGTGGCCGATCAGCTCATCCGTCCTCCCAAACGAGCCGTTGCGGTCGGTGTCGCCGTAGATCGCCATACCGTTATAGCCATTGAGCGTCAGCGAGCGCACGAAGTAGGTGGCAAGGTCGTCCGAGAGTTGGATCTTGTCGCCGGCGCTGAAGTCCATGATCTGGGCATAGTCGCCCGTGCCAGCTTTCGAGGCACTGCCGTCGTTGTAGAAGACGCCCCGTGCGTCGCCGAGGGCAAAAATGTCGTTGCCCCCGCCGCCGGTGAGGAAGTCCATTGTGCCCTTCCCCAGCAATACCCCCAGCTCCGGAACGCCGCAGATGAACTCGTCTGCCGCGGTACCAACGAGGGTGTCGCTCCCGCTGGTGCCATAGATTTTGGTGCTGGAAGACGGAGGCGGAGGCGGAGGCCCCGTGACCCCCAACATCTTTTGGGCGTCCAGGCGTCCGCCCGTGGCCGTCTTGCCGGCCAACGCATCAGTGGCTGTGACTGAGGCCAGCATTGCATCACGGATGGCTGCAGCGCTGGCATTGGGGTTCTGCGCCGCGTAGAGCACGGCAGCTCCTGTGACGTGCGGCGTCGCCATGGAGGTGCCGCTCATCGTGCCGTAGGTGCCGTTGGCCAAGGTCGAGTAGATAGAGGAGCCTGGTGCGCCGAGATCTACGGTGGTCGACCCGTAATTCGAGAACGACGACAGCGCGCCCGTGCTGGTTATCGACGCCACCGAGATGACGGCTTCATAGCCCGCGCTGCTCAGTGTGCTGTAGTTCGAGGGGTAGTTGGCGGTCACGTCGGTGTTGATGGTGGAATTGCCGGCCGCGGCGATGAACAGGTTGCCCGCGGCGGCCGTACGGTCGATCGCTCCCTGCATGGACGAGGAATAGCCGCCGCCACCCCAGGAGTTATTGGTCGCGACGAAGTCCTGCCCCGATACCACCTTGCTTGCGTTCGTGTAATAGTCAAGCGCCTTAACGGCGTTCGAGATGGCACCGGACCCGTCGGCTGCGAGGAACTTCAGCCCCATGATCCCGACGCTCCAGGCCACGCCTGCAACGCCGGTGCTATTTCCTCCAATCGCGCCGATCGTGCCGCTGACGTGCGTTCCGTGGTTGTTGTCGTCAAAGGGATCGTTGTCGTTGTTGACGAAGTCCCATCCGATCAGGTCGTCGCGATAGCCATTACTGTCGTCGTCCAGCCCGTTCTCCCACCGCGTGTCGGCTAGCAGGTCGCCGGCGTCGATACGTGCATTGCCGTTGAGATCGGAGACGTAGCTGGCGTTCGCACTTTGGTTGAGATCACGGAAGGTGATGATGCCATCCGCGTCGGAGTCACTGAGGGAGGAGCGGAGCGCGGACGGGATCTCCCGCTGGTTCAGCCACACGTTCAGATACAGGTCTGCATGCGTGTAGGCGATGCCCGTGTCGATCACGCCGACGACTATCTTCGCCGCACCCACTGCGCCAGCACCCCAGGCCTCGCCGGCTTGGCTGCCGAAGACATTCGCCGGCGACGTCAGGTCACCATACATTCCCCAGAGGGAGCCGCCCGTGTACGCGGTATCATTGGAGGTCGCGGCATTCCGGACGATCCAGTTCTTCTCAGCAAACTGGACGTCTGGTCTGCGCGAGAGAATTTCAGCGGCCTTCTCTTCCGTTAGCCCGGGTGCGAGTGCCACACGGAGCAGGGCGCCGCCTGATTGACCTGGAACCTTCTCGCGAACAACCTCTCGCACACTGGCGCCTGAGGCAGCCAGTACAGATGTAATCGCTGCGGCGCCAACACCCGGCGCGAACTGAACCAGCAATTCCCCAGCAACGTAGGTAGGAGCCGCGACCTGCGGTGCGGCCAAGTCAAGACCCCTCGCACCGGTATCACCAATGACGACAGCGTCAGTAGCGGTCGTGACGAGCAGCTGTGATCCCAGATTACCGTAGCCCGTGAAAGGATCGCTATGGAGCAGCCACGGGTCTTGTTCGTTCTGCTGTGCGAAGCGGTCCTCATGATCGCCAGGGTAACGTATCCGACGAACCTCGCGCATTGCCAACTCCTTCGCACCGACTATCAAGCGAATATAATACTGCAATTTCAAATGGCCTACAATCTGTTTGCGGGTCTGGTCACGGGTAATTGATCACCCCACTTGTACGATCGGGTGCACGGGTAGTTTGGCTGCCAGCACGAAGCGGACAGTGCCGAGAACCGCGGCTCGGTTGGCCTTTGCGGTGCTGCCGACAGAGCGAAATGCGGCGTAGATCTCGGCGCCCAACTCGCAGCGGAAGCCGTTGGTCACTTTGCGGAAGATCACGCTGGGTCGGAGATGGCGCTCGGAGACGTTGTTAGTATACGGCACGGGGCGGCTCTTGCGGCGCGCGCGATCGGCGGCCGGACGATCCGGCTTCTGCCCCTGAGAAGGCGGCTTGGACGAATTGTCGGGGGTCTTCGCCGGGCCGGTCAGTGCGGCGAGCCGTGCTTCCAGCGCCGCGATCCGCGCCTCGGAGCCAGCCAACTGCCGCAATAGCGCCAGGATCAGCGCATCCTTCTCGGCGTGGCTCAGCTTGGTCAGGTCGGGGGCATCAATCACCCCACGGTTAGAATCGAGTCACCCATGACCGTGTCAAAGGAAATCTGCAATGCCGCCGACGGAATGCCAGGGCGTTGGACCGGGCGGCAACAGCGGGGGTATCGTCCCCCCAAGGTGAGCAATTGCAAAATTTCTTTGGTTCTTTCTTGCAAGAAAAAATGTGCTTGGCTTGTTGCTTGGGCGGTGGGATGCGCAGGGCATCTTACTCTACTGCGGGCTCAGCGCAGGCTCAGCCATCCCCTCATTTCGCATTGCCATAGAATCCGTTGAATTCGGATGCTGTTCCGATGGCTCTGGCGAAGGCTTGCATGAGGGGGATCAGGCGG
>JANXSA010000530.1 GCA_025352915.1 Rhodospirillales bacterium
GAAGACATCGTCCAAGCCTGCGCCACCGCATGGCGCTTCCTCATCGCCGATCCAGGCCGCATCCGTTCCATCGCAACGCGGGAGTGGGCATGTGTCAGCCTTTGAGCGGGTTGGTATAATACAACAGGCGCCGCAGCGTGAGCACATCCTCGACCGACCCGGTGGCCTCGCTCTCCAGCAGGGCATGCAGATGCTTGATGCTTTGGCGATGCGCGGCGGCCAGCAACAACACCTCGACCGGCCGCTCCACCGTCGCCGCGCGTTCGATCGCGCGGCGATGGCTGGTCAGCGCCTCCTGGATCCGCACGGCGCGCGCCGTGCCATCCAGGCTGTCATGCACCAGCCGGTCGGCGGTGTCCGTCAGCGTCCCGGCGTTGCGAAAACTGCTGCCGGCCTGGAACGCCAAGGCGGCGACCAGCAGGAAGGCGACGGCATACAGCTTGGCCGAGACTCCCATGTGCCGTGCCACGCTGTCGCGCCAACGGCGCGGTGCGGCGGGTGCTGCGTGCCCAGCTTGGGTCCCAGCGTCGTTCATCGCGCCGCGCTGGCAAGGCAGCCGGCGCGGTGGCGTTTCGGTTGATGGGGTGGCCTGGAACCATGCATCACGGGTCTGCTCCGTTCGGGACAGGCGAGCGTCCGCGGACGAACCGCGATGCCTGAACCGGCGCAGACTGCTATGCCGGAGTTGCGGAAGGGTTACCGGGGCCGCGCGTTTGCGGCATTTTCAATCAACTGGGCGAGGAAATGCATATCGCCCACCGCTTCGCCCAGGCCCGTCGCTTCGCCCAGGCCCGCCAGCGCGATGTCGAATGCCGCCGGGGTGGCTGTCGCGGCGTCGAGCAAGAGCGGGGTGCCGGGCAGCGACGCGCCGCCGCCGGCCCGGCGCACCTCGACCAGCCAGGGCTGGCCGGCCGGCAGGTTGGGTGCGAAGCGCCATGCGAAGCCATGCCGGATGGAGCCCCGCTGGGTGGAGCCGGATGGCGGCAGGTCCGGACGCGGAAGATCGGCCGGGAACTGGGCCACGACCCTGCCGCCCACCACCACCTCCAGCACGACAACGCGATCCGGTGCTGCGGAGTCCAGCGCCCATCCGGTGACCCCCGCCCGATCGGCGTGCTCCATATATCCGGCCAGCACACCCGTTGGCGCGGCGCCGGCCAGGCGCCGCAGGGTTGCGACGGCGGGCGCGTCATCGCTGGCCCGGCGCCGCGCCGCAGCGGCGCCGGCCGGGGCCAGCATTACCCCCGCCGCCATCAGCGATCCGTCATCGGCAAGCGCCAGCAGGACCATCCGCGCGTCGTCGTCCAGCCGCCGGATCTCCCGCCCGTCGACCAGGAGATCGGCGGTGATCCAGCCGCCGTCCAGGCGGACGCACTGCGCGGGGCCCAGCAGCAGCGGCGCCGCCGGCATGCCGAAACCCAGCGCGCCGGCCGCGATCCGGACCGGCGGCGCCAGCCCCAGCCGGCGGAATGCCGCCGCCGGCAGCGCAACGTGATGCACCTCGGTCAGCATCAGCGCCCGGCCGCCGCCACCCAGCACGGTGCCACCGCGCTGCAGCCGCTCGGCCGGCACCGGCCCGTCCGGGGTGGCGACCAGGGTGCCGGCGCCAACGCCCTCGCCGTTCCACAGCAACGGACGCCTGGATGCGGCGAAATCGGGGGAAAAGGCGATCGGGCGCGGGGACAGGGCACAACTCCGGCGGCGGGCGGGGTGGCGGGATACTGCCGGTGAAGCCGGGTTGTGGCGAGGGGGTGCGCGGGTGGCGGGGACAAAAC
Organism: Rhodospirillales bacterium; assembly: GCA_025352915.1. Classification (GTDB taxonomy): domain Bacteria; phylum Pseudomonadota; class Alphaproteobacteria; order Acetobacterales; family Acetobacteraceae; genus CAMDGX01. Next base: position 1,776 of record JANXSA010000530.1, read on the forward strand.
TGGCCCGACCGCGGGGGATGATGCGGTCGGGCCGATCCCACGAAGGGATCAAGTCGGGCCGGTTCCCTGAAGAGGCCTTCGGGGCCAGCCATCTGGGGCCAGCCATCTGGGGCCAGGAGGTAGCTCTGCGAGCCGGCCTCCGAACATCTGTTGTGTGTCACGGCGGCCGCGGCGAGGCATTGATCGAGATCAAAGCCGTCATGGCGGCGCGCGGGCATGTCATGCGGAGACCGCAAGGATGCCAAGCCGGCCGCCCGGGCGGGCGGGAACGCATTGACCGCAAGGGCACCGGCGCCGTAGAGGCTGTTAGTCTGGAGAGGGTGGCAGTCTTAAGCGGTTGGCAACCTTGATAGGCTGACAGTCTTGCGCCTTGCGGCGGCTTTATTTCGCGAGCGCCTGGTTCGGGAGCGGTGCAATGCTGGGTTGGCTCAGGACCTATCTGGAGCGACGCCGGCGCCGGGCCTTGCGGGCCGCCAAGATGGCTGCCGAGTCCGCCGAGATGGCCGCGATGCTGCATCCCACCGCGCCGAAGCGCAGCCGCAAGAGGAAATGGTTTGGCCTGGTCGAAGACCGGTCGCGCCGGTCCGCGGCGGCTGCGGCGGATCACCCGGCCGCCGTTGCGCGACCCGCCGCCGCGCCGCCGGCGGTTGTCCCGGCAGCAGCGCCAATGCCCGCCCGGGCGGCCGTGCCGCCGCCTATGCCCGCCCGGGCGGCTGTGCCGCCGCCTATGGCCGTACGGGCGGCTGTGCCGCCGCCGATGGCGGTCCCGGTGGCGGCCCCCGCCCAGTTTGCCCTCCCCATGGTGGCTGACGCGCCGGCCCATCCGGTGGCGGATCGCGGCGAGCCGGAACTCTATGGCCCGCCGCGGCCGCCGGCCCGTCCGGTTCATACCGCCGTAAAACCGTCACCGGCAGCGGACATCCCGGCCGCGATGCCGGCCGGACCAGCCGCCATGGCAGAGGTGCCGGCTGCGGCGGCGCCCGTGGACGCCGGCGTGATGGCCGCGCCGGTCATGATGCGTGCGCCCATCGTTGTCGCGGCACCGGCCTCGGGCCCGCGCGCCGGCTGGCTGCTGGCGTCGTTCGGCTGGGTGTTGCGCACCGCCGTGATCGTCGCGCTGATCGGCGCCGTCGTGGCGCTGGCGGGCTGGCCGGTCTGGCGCGAAAGCCGGCGTTTCGACGTCGAGATCATGCCGATTTCGATGCCGCCCGCCCTCGCCGCAAGCGGGCTTGGCCCGGAGGTGGCCGCCGGCCGGTTGCTGGACGCGCTGGAGGCGGTTGCCGTGAAGACGCTCGCGAACACCCGAAACCGTCCGAGCAAGGACGACCTGGGCCCCATTCCCGCCATCTCGGCGGCGACCAGTGGCATCACGCTGCGCAGCCTGGCCAGCCTGTTGCGCGACCTGCGCGGCCTGCCGACGCGGCGCATTGCCGGCGAAGTCACCGTGTTGGCGGACGGGCGGATCGCGGTGCGGCTGCGCGTGCCCGGTGCCGGCCAGGTCGCGGCGGCCGAGGGCGAGGATGTCGACCAGAGCTTCGCGGCGGTGGCGCCCGAGATTTGGCGGCGGCTGAACCCGCTGGTTTACGCCTGGCATGTCGCCGATGGCGGCGGCTCGGAAGAGCTGGTCCGGCCCAAGCTGGTGGCGCTGGCGCAGGAGACGCGCCTGCCGCCGCCGGTCGAATTCCGGGTATCCGTGCTGTACACGCGCTCGCTGGTGCGCAGCGGCCGGGCCGAGGAGGCGCTGGCCACCATCGAGGGGCTGGAGCGGCGCGGCGCCGCCTATCCGCTGCTGTGGAACGTCAAGGCGCAGGCGCTGGCCGACCTGGGCCGCACCGAGGCGGCGCTGGACGCCCAGAAACAGGCGGTGGTCACCGAGGGCACTTCGGTCTGGTCGCATATCAGCTCGGCGCATCTGTTGATGAAGCTGGGCAAGCCGCGCGATGCGCTGACCGACCTGCAATCGGCGCGCCGGCTGGCGCCGAACAACTTCGACGCGGTGCTGCTGGAAAGCATGGTGCTGCTGAGTGTTGACCGGCCGTTGGAGGCACTGGGGCTGATCAGCCGGGTGATCGACGCGCGGCCGAACCTGCCGGGGGTGCAGGAGGCGCTGGGCAACGCGCTGCTGGCCAATGGCCGGCCGGATGAGGCGATTGCCGCCTTTGACGTTGAGATCGCACGCAACCCGGGCGGGTCCTCAGTGCGGCTGTCGCGGGCCAACGCGCTGCGGGCGCTGCGCCGGCCGGAGGAGGCGCTGGTGGCGATCGATGCGATCCTGCGGATATCGCCGCGCGACGGCACCGCCACCGGCATGCGCGGCTGGACCCTGCTGGAGCTTGGCCGGGCGGACCAGGCGTTGGCACTGTTCGAGCTGATGCTGAAGTCCAAGGCCGAGGACGCGGCCGCAATGCACGGCCGCGGCATGGCGCTGGCGGCCCTCGGCCGGCGGCCCGAGGCGATCGGCGCGCTGGTGCAGATGCTGGAGCTGCAGCCGTCCAACCGTCGCGTTGCCGCCGACCTGGCGCGGGTGCGCGGCGTGCCACCCCCCGGCGCCCGCCCGCCTGGCGCGGCCACGCCGGCATCGCCAAGCCCGCCGGCAACGCCCCCGGCAACTCCCCCGGCCGCGCGGCCTTAGCTATCGCGCTGTCCACACCGCCGGACGCACCGACGAGGCAATCACCGCGCCAAAGGCGGTGATGCCCAGCGCGACGGCGAGGAACTGTCCGTCCAGTCCCATGCCCAACGGCCCGGCCAGCAACGCCCCGCCACCGACGGCGACGGTGATGCGGGTCAGCCCGGCGATGGCCGGCCAGCGCATGCGCCCGGCACCCATTGAGGCGAAGTAGAGGCACATGCCCAGGCCAAAGCCGCCAAAGGCCGGGCCGACAAAGCCCAGCGCCCGCGCCGCCAGCGCCACCACGGCGGGATCGCTGCTGAAGAAGCCGGCGAAGCTGTGCGGGAACACCCCGACGGCGGCGCCAAACCCGGCACACACCACAAACGCCGCAATTCCGCCCACCCACGCCGTGCGCCGCGCCGTCGCCCAGTCGCCGGCGCCGACGGCGCGGCCGACCAGCGCGGTCAGCGCCGAGCCCACGCCGAACGCCAAGGGCACCATCAGGAACTCCAGCCGCGCCGAAATGCCATAGGCCGCCACCGCGACGGCGCCATAGACGGCGACCTGGGCGGTGACCAGGATGGTCGTCAGGTTGGCGATGCTGGCCATCGCGCAGGCAATCGCGCCGACCGACAGAATGCGCCCGAACAACGCCGCGCGCGGCCGCACCCGCAGCGTCGGCACGAAGCCCGCACCGCCGCGCGCCACCACCGTGATCATCGCCAGCGCCGCTACCCACTGGCATAGCGCGAACGCCATGCCCAACCCCGCCAGCCCCTGGCCCAGCTTCTCCATGAACAGCCAGGCCAGCGGCGCCTGGAACAGCGCGGCAAACAGCGTCACCCGCGCGGCCAAGCCATGCTTGCCGCCGCCGCGCAGCACCGAGGCCAGGGTGTTGGTCAACCAGGCCGGCACCGCGCCGGCGCCGAACAGCCAGGTTGCATAGGCCACCGCCGCCCCGGCCGCCTCCGGCCCGCCGATCGCGCCGAGCACCGTGCGCGGAAATCCGGCCAGCAGCACGGCAAACCCGGCGGCGAACACCAGCGCGATCAGCACCGCATGCAGCACCAGTGCCGAGGCATCCTCGCGCCGCCCGGCCCCCAGGCTGCGCGCAATCGCCGAGACCACGCCGCCGCCCATGGCGCCTGCCGACATCTGTTGCAGCAACAGGGTGAACGGCAGCACCAGCGCCCAACCGGCCAGTGCCAGCGTGCCCTGGCGTGCGGCCAGCACCGTCTCGATCAACTGGCCGGCGGATTGCAGGATGGCGATGGCCAAGGTCGGCCCGGCGAGGGCGGCAATGCGGCGGGCCAGCGTGGACGCACTCGGGGTCTCGGACGGCATGCGAGATTCAGCTCCTAGGGATCAGGCAAGCAAGCCTCCGGCGGCAAAGGGCCGGCGGCCCCTTGACCCCATGAATTTGCACCGAGATTCCGCACCGCCAGCCGTTCTTATGAATGGGGTTCAAAAGGCCCCCGGCCCGTCACGCGAAAGCGTGCTGCGCACGACGCCGCCGGAGGCTTGCTTTTTCTCGGTCAGGCCTTCTTCACACCGTGGAACTGCGCGACCCCACCCTTGATGATGCCGGTGAGATTGCTGCGGAAGGCCGAGGCGAAATAGAAGCCGCCGAGCGGGATATAGGGCACGTCCTGGAACGCCTGGGCCTGTAGCGTTTGGCCGATCTGCTTCTGCGCCGCCAGGTCGGTGGAGTCGATCCAAGCCGAGCGCGCTTCTTCGACCTTCGGCATGTCGGGCCAGCCGAACAGCGCGTTCTGGCCGGTGCCGCGCAGGAAGCCGTGGGCGGCGGGCGACATGGTGGCGAAGCCCGGCGCGTAGTTGCAGTTCAGGTTCCAGCCGCCCTGGGCGAGCGGGGTCTTGGAGAGCAGGCGGGAAGCGGTGG
>JANXSA010000547.1 GCA_025352915.1 Rhodospirillales bacterium
GATGCAATGACCCGCCTGCCGCCCCGCCGTTACAGGACCGCGCCGGCGCGGTATAGACGGGCGATGGACACGCCTCCCGCCCCGCTCTACGACATCGCCATCATCGGCGGCGGCATCAACGGCACCGGCATCGCCCGCGACGCCGCCGGCCGCGGCTGGTCGGTCTATCTCTGCGAACAGGACGACCTCGCCAGCGCCACCTCCTCCGCCTCCACCAAACTGATCCACGGCGGCCTGCGTTACCTCGAACAATACGAGTTCCGCCTGGTGCGCGAAGCCCTGATGGAACGCGAAATCCTCTGGGCCATCGCGCCCCACATCATCTGGCCGCTCCGCTTCGTCCTGCCGCATCACCGCGGCCTGCGCCCCGCCTGGCTGCTCCGCCTCGGCCTGTTCCTCTACGACCACCTCGGCGGCCGCAGCACCCTGCCGGCAACAAAAACCCGCGACCTCAGCCGGGACCCGACCCTCAAGCCCGAATTCACCCGCGGCTTCGAATACTCCGATTGCTGGGTCGAGGATTCCCGCCTCGTCGTCCTGAACGCCCGCGACGCCGCCGACCGCGGCGCCACCATCGAAACCCGCACACGCTGCCGCGCCGCCGAGCGCACCGGCGAATCCTGGACCATCACCGTCGAATCCGCCGGCCACCAACGCACCATCCGCGCCCGCGCCCTGGTCAACGCCGCCGGCCCCTGGGTCGCCGAAACCCTCGGCACCGTCATCCGCGCCAACGCCCCCGCGAAAATCCGCCTCGTCCAAGGCAGCCACATCGTCATCCCGCGCAAATACCCCGCAGACCACAGCTACATCTTCCAGAACGCCGACGGCCGCATCGTCTTCGCCATCCCCTACGAGCGCGACTTCACCCTGATCGGCACCACCGACATCGACCGGGACGCCAACTCCGGCCCGATGCAAATCTCCGAGGCCGAAATCGCCTATCTCTGCGCCGGCGCCAGCGCCTATTTCCGCGACCCCGTCACCCAAGCCGACATCGTCTGGACCTATTCCGGCGTCCGCCCGCTCTACGACGACGGCGCCACCGCCGCCCAGGAAGCGACGCGAGACTACGTGCTGAGCCTCGATGCACCAGCGGGGCAGGGCGCCCTGCTGAGCGTCTTCGGCGGCAAGATCACCACCTATCGCCGCCTCGCCGAATCCTCCCTGGCCAAACTCACCCCCCACCTCCCGCCGCCCCACGGCGCCCCCGCCGGCTGGACCGGCAAAACCCCGCTCCCCGGCGGCAACTTCCCCCAGCAAGGCTTCGAAACCCTCCTCGCCCAAACCCGCGCAGCCTCCCCCTTCCTCCCCGAACCAACCGCCCGCCGCCTGGTCCGCGCCTACGGCACCAAGACCGCCCTCCTGCTCAACGGCGCCACCAGCATGTCAGACCTCGGCCCCATCCTCGGCGCCGACCTCACCGAAGCCGAAATCCGCTACCTCCAGACCCACGAATTCGCCCAAACCGCCGAAGACATCGTCTGGCGCCGCAGCAAACTCGGCCTGCGCCTGTCAGCCGCCGAAATCGCCGCCGTCCAGGCACTCCTGGCATGACCATTAACGAAAGGCGCAAGCCATGAACGACACCCCCATGCTCCTTCCCGGCGACCTCACCCCCGCCAACCAAACCGAAGCCGCCATCCTCTCCCGCCGCGCCATCCGCGGCTTCCTGCCCACCCCGATCGACCGCGAAACCGTCGAACACCTCCTCAACGTCGCCGCCCGCGCCCCCAGCGGCACCAACATGCAGCCCTGGCGCGCCATCGCCCTGGCCGGCCCCCCGCTCGACACCTTCCGCGAAGCCCTCGCCGCCGAATTCCTGGCGGGAAAAGCCACCACCGCCCGCGACTACCGCTACTACCCCGACCCGTTCTTCGAGCCCTACCAGTCCCGTCGCCGCAAGATCGGCTGGGACCTCTACAGCCATCTCGGCATCGCCCGCGGTGAAACCGAAAAAATGAAAGCCCAAGCCGCCCACAACCTCCGCTACTTCGGCGCCCCCGTCGGCATGATCTGCGTCATCGACCGCAAACTCGAAATCGGCTCCTGGATC
>JANXSA010000552.1 GCA_025352915.1 Rhodospirillales bacterium
CAGGCCCCGCCGACGATATCCTCGGCAATGTCAAACACCGCCCGCCGCCGACGCGCCATCCAGTCGATCACATGCCCAACCTCGCGCATGACCTCGGGGCCGATGCCGTCACCCGGCAGCACCAGCAGCTTCTTGTTCGATGCCATGGCGGCGTGTCCCTAAACGCTGATGCCGGGCATCCAGGATTTCTCCTGCACCTGCCGGGCCTCGTAGTTATCGATGCTGGGGGCGTGCTGCAGCGTCTGGCTGATATCATCCAGCCCGTTCAGCAACAGATGCTTGCGAAAGGGATCGATCTCGAACCTGATCCTCTCGCCATTCGGCCGAACCACCACCTGTTCCGCCAGGTCGATGGTAAGCCGCGCATTGTCGCCCTGCCTGGCGTCTTCCATCAGCTGGTCGCACACCGCGCGTGGCAGCCGAATGGGCAGGATGCCATTCTTGAAAGTGTTGTTGTGGAAGATGTCGGCGAAGTCCGGCGCGATCACGCAACGGATACCAAAATCCAGCAACGCCCATGGCGCATGCTCACGCGACGAACCACAGCCGAAATTCTCATGCGCGATCAGGATCTCGGCTTTTCGATACGGCCCCTGGTTCAGCACGAACTCTGGCCGCTCCGCGCCATCGGCGTCAAAGCGCAACGTGTCGAACAGATGCACGCCCAGCCCGGTGCGCTTAATCGTCTTGAGGAAGCGGGCAGGGATGATCTTGTCAGTATCGACATTGGCCATCGGCAGGGGTGCTGCAACCCCGGTCAGCGTGGTGAACTTGTCCATCAACCCAGCTCCCTCACATCGGTAATCCGTCCAGTGACGGCAGCCGCGGCAGCCATGGCCGGCGAGACGAGATGAGTCCGCCCGCCCGGCCCCTGCCGGCCCTCAAAGTTGCGGTTGGATGTGCTGGCGCAACGCTGGCCCGGCGTCAGCTTGTCCGGGTTCATCCCCAGGCACATCGAACAGCCGGGCTCGCGCCACTCAAAGCCGGCCGCCAGCAGGATCTTGTCCAGCCCCTCGGCCTCGGCCTGGTCGCGCACGATGCCGGAACCCGGCACCACCATCGCGCGCACGCCGGCTGCCACATGGCGTCCCTTGGCGATGGCGGCGGCGGCGCGGATATCCTCGATCCGGCCGTTGGTACAGGAGCCGATGAAAACGACATCGATCGTCAGGTCGGTCATCTTCTGGCCCGGCACCAGGCCCATGTACTCGACCATGCGGGCAAGCTGCGCGCGCTTGGCCTCGTCGGGCTCTGCGGCGGGATCGGGGACGGTTGCCGTAACGGCAACGACGGCCTCGGGGTTGGTGCCCCAGGTGACCATCGGCGCGAGGGTGGCGGCGTCCAGCACCACGGTCTTGTCATATACCGCCCCGGCATCGGCCGGCAGGCTGCGCCACCAGTCGATCGCCTGCTCCAGCGCCTCGCCCTTTGGGGCATAGGGTTTTCCCCGGACATAAGCGAAGGTGGTCTCATCCGGCGCGATCATGCCGGCCCGCGCCCCGGCCTCGATCGACATGTTGCAGACGGTCATCCGCCCGGCCATGTCCAGCGCCCGGATCGCCGGGCCGGCGAACTCGATCACGTGGCCAGTGCCGCCGGCGGTGCCGATGATGCCGATGATCGCCAGCACGATGTCCTTCGCCGTGCAGCCAACCGGCAGCACGCCATCCACCCGCACCAGCATGTTTTTCGCCCGGTTCTGCAACAGCGTCTGGGTGGCGAGCACATGCTCCACCTCCGAGGTGCCAATGCCGAATGCCAGCGAGCCCATCGCGCCGTGGGTGGAAGTATGGCTGTCGCCGCACACGATGGTCATGCCGGGCAGCGAGATGCCCTGTTCCGGCCCGATGATGTGCACGATGCCCTGCTGCGGCGACATGATCGGGAAATACGGCACGCCGAATTCGACGACATTGCGCTCCAGGGTTTCCACCTGGATGCGGCTATCCTCTTCCTTGATGCCGTTCGCCCGGCCTTCGGTGGGGATGTTGTGGTCGGCCACCGCGATGGTCGCATCCGGCCGGCGCACTTTCCGCCCCGCCAGGCGCAGGCCCTCGAAGGCCTGCGGGCTGGTGACTTCATGCACGAGGTGGCGGTCGATGTACAGCACGCAGGTGCCATCCGAAAGCTGCTCGACCACGTGGGCATCCCACACCTTGTCGAACAGCGTCCGCGGTTTGCTGTCTGCCATCTTCATCCCCCTCCCGAACGTGGCCGGTTATTCGGCCGCGGCGGTTCCGCTGGCAGCCGGCGTCACATCGCGCGCGCGCTCGGCAATCCGCGCCGACTTGCCGCTGCGGCCGCGCAGGTAGTACAGCTTCGCCCGGCGCACATCGCCGCGGCGCACCACCGCGATCTCGGCGATGGTCGGCGCATACAGCGCGAACACGCGCTCCACACCCTCGCCATAGCTGATCTTGCGCACGGTGAAGTTGCTGCTCAGCCCCTTGTTGGAACGCGCGATGCACACGCCCTCGAAATTCTGGATGCGGCTGCGCTCGCCCTCCACCACCTTCAACGCCACGCGCAGCGTGTCGCCGGGGATGAAGGAGGGCACCGGACGCTCGGCGGTGAGGCGGGCGATCTGCTCGGCCTCGTACTGCTGGATCAAGTTCATGGTTGGTCCTTTCGTCGATGTCTCTAGGGCGCGATGCCGGACGAGGCAATCGTCCGGCCGCGTGCCAATTGATAGGCGGCCCACAAATCGGGCCGTCGTTCGCGCGTGATCCGCTCCGCTTCCCCGCGCCGCCAGGCGGCAACGGCGCCGTGGTGACCGGACAGCAGCACGTCCGGCACCGCGCGCCCCTGCCACTCCGCCGGGCGGGTGTAGTGCGGATATTCCAGCAGCCCGGCATAGTCACCGGGCGAAAAACTCTCCTCGGAGGCACTTTCGGCCGCACCCATCACCCCGGGCAGCAGCCGCACGCAGGCATCCAGCAACACCAGCGCCGCGGGCTCGCCACCCGACAGCACGTAGTCGCCGATGCTGACTTCCTCCAGCCCGCGTGCCTCGATCACGCGCTCGTCCACGCCCTCGAACCGCCCGCACAGTAGCACCACGCCGGCACCAGCCGCCAAGTCACGCACCCGCGCCTGGGACAACGGCCGGCCGCGCGGCGTCAGGTAGATCATCGGCCTGATATCGGCGACCAGCCCCAGGGCGGCATCGACGATATCCGGCCGCATCACCATCCCCGCCCCGCCGCCGAACGGCGTGTCGTCGACCTTGCGATGCCGGTCGGTCGCCACTTCGCGGATTTCCCGCACCTCCAGCGACCACGCCCCGCCGGCCAGCCCGCGCCCGGCCAGCGACTGGCCAAGCGGGCCGGGAAACATCCCGGGAAACAGCGTCAGCACGGAGGCGCGCCAGCTCATTCCGCCGCCTCCGACTCGCCGCCGGGCACGTTGACTTCTTCCGGCGGCACTACCGTCACCACCCCGCCGGCGATATCCACCAGCGGCACGCAGGCCTTGGTGAACGGCACGATCAACCGGCCGATTTCCAGGCTCGCGCCGGCGCCATAGTCGTGCACCGTGTCGATCGTCCCCAACGCCACCCCGTCCGGCGTCACCGCCCGCAGCCCAACGAGGTCCGCCAGGTAGAACTCGTCCTCGTCCCCGGGGGCCGGCAGCCGGTCGCGGTCGACGTAAAGCCGCACATTGACCAGCGTCTGCGCCGCCGCGCGATCGCGCATCGGCACATCCCGCCCATCGACCAGCTCGACCACCCGCGCCACGCCATCGCTCGCCCATTCCAGGCTGAAGCGACGGCCGTGATCGCCGGGGTTGGCCGCGTCGGTGAACGGGCCATAACCGGGCAGGTCCGCGGGCTCGGCGGTGTAGCTGTGCACATGCGACAGCCCCCGCACGCCATGCGGCCGTCCGATCACGCCCATCAGGATGCGTCGATCAGGCAAGGCAAGCTCCGTTGATTAAGCGGCCGCCGCGGCGGCGGCCTTGGCGCGCTCCTGCGCCTTCTTCTTCGGCGCCGACTGCACGGGCTGTTCCGGATAGACCGGCATCGGCGCCAGCCCGGCATGGCCGAGGAACTTGGCCACGCGATCGGTCGGCAGCGCGCCCTGCTTTACCCAATGCAGGATACGCTCGCCCAGCAACCGCACGCGGTCCTCGTGTTCGGCCGGCAGCATCGGGTTGTAGCTGCCCAGCCGCTCGATGAAGCGGCCATCGCGCGGCGAACGGCTGTCGGCCACCACGATGTGGTAGTACGGGCGCTTCTTGGCGCCGGCGCGGGCGAGGCGGATCTTGAGGCCCATCAATCGTCTCCAGTCAGGTGTTCGTTGGTCGGTTAAGGTTCAGAAGGGACGCCTGCCTTGTGGCATAAGCGCGCCCAGGCCTTGTCGCATCAGGCCCTTCTGACCCATCTTGGTCATGCGCTTCATCATCGTAGACATGTCGTCGAACTGCTTCAGCAGCCGGTTCACGTCCTGCACCGTCATGCCGCAACCCGCCGCGATGCGCTTCTTGCGGCTGGCCTTGATCATGTCGGGATTCTTGCGTTCGGCGCGGGTCATCGAGGAGATGATCGCCTGTTGCCGCTTCAGCATCTTCGGGTCGAGCTGCGCGCCCTTGCCCGAGGCATCCAGCGCCGCCTGGATCTTGCCGGCGCCGGGGAGCATGCCGATGATCGACTGGATCGAGCCCATCTTGTTGAGCTGCTTGAGCTGGGTGGCGAAGTCCTCCAGGTCGAAGGTTCCCTTCGCCATCTTGCGGGCGAGTTTTTCGGCTTCTTCCTCGTCGACCAGCTCGGCGGCCCGCTCAACCAGGCCGACCACGTCGCCCTGGCCGAGGATGCGGCCGGCTACGCGCTCGGGATGGAATTCTTCCAGCGCGTCGAGTTTTTCGCCGGAGCCGGAGAACTTGATCGGCGCGCCGGTGATCGCGCGCATCGACAGCGCGGCACCGCCGCGGGCATCGCCGTCCATGCGGGTCAGCACGATGCCGGTCACGCCGAGCGCGTCGTTGAAGGCCTTGGCGGTATTGACCGCGTCCTGGCCGGTCATGGCGTCAACCACCAGCAGCGTTTCGGCCGGGTTGGTCGCCGCACGGATGGCCTGGACCTCCGCCATCAACGCCTCGTCGATCGATAGCCGGCCGGCGGTGTCCAGGATCACCACGTCGTAGACTTCGCGCCGCCCGGTATCCATGGCGCGGGCGGCGATCTCCAGCGGGGTCTGGCCGGGGATGATCGGCAGGCTGCCGACCCCGGCCTGCTTGGCCAGCGTCTCCAGTTGCAACTGCGCCGCCGGGCGCTGGGTGTCCAGGCTGGCCAGCAGCACCTTCTTGCGGTCGCGCTTGAGCAGCCGCAGCGCCAGCTTGCCGGAGGTCGTCGTCTTGCCCGAGCCCTGCAATCCCACCATCAGGATCGGCACCGGCGAGGCGGCATTGAGGTTCAGCGCCACCGCGCCGGCGCCTCCCAGCGCATCCACCAGCACGTCGTTGACGATCTTCACCACCTGCTGGCCGGGCGAGACCGAATCGATCACCTCCGCGCCAACCGCGCGCTCGCGCACCTTGGTGATGAAGTCGCGCACCACCGGCAGCGCCACGTCGGCATCCAGCAGCGCCAGCCGCACCTCGCGCAGCGCTTCCAGCACATCGGTTTCCGACAGCCGCCCGCGCGTGCGCAGACGGTCGAAGACCCCCGTGAGTTTGCCGGACAACGCCTCGAACACGCTAAGCTCCATCTTCAATGCCGGTGATGCCAAAACCACCGCAACGCGATACGCGCCGCTGCGCGAACACTCGCGGAGCGACGGAAAACCGAGCGGCTCTATGCGCGCGCCGCCCGCCCCCTGTCAACGCCGGATGGCCGCAAGCCTGCCGCCCTGTTGCCGAGACGCTGCATTCGGGTGCAGGCTTGCGGTCCACTGTTAAGCCTTGCGGCGATGACTCACTTGGAAGCAAGGCCGGGCTCTGCCCGGACCCGCCAGGGGCCAAGC
>JANXSA010000555.1 GCA_025352915.1 Rhodospirillales bacterium
CACATCGGCGCGGGCGTTGCCGATATGGGCGAGGTCGTAGACGGTCGGGCCGCAGCAATAGACGCGCACGTGGCCGGGGTCGATCGGGACCAGGGTTTCCCGGCGTTTGGTCAGGTAGTTGTGCAGACGCATCTCGGGCATGGATCACGTTACCGTTGGGGGAGGCTAACGCCAGCCGGGGGCAGGCACTTTCTTCACCCGGGACATGATGTCGTCGAAGCCGTCGATCTCGCCGTCCCAGAACAGGTCGATCAGGTCGCGATTGACGGTGGCCCAGGTGGCGACGCGTTCGAAATCGCGGGCATGCAGGCCGCCGGCGATCTGCAGGACGATCGGTTCGAGGGCGAGGGTGGTGACCAGGCCGGGGTCGTAGCGGGTGCCTGGGGTGACCTCGATCAGCACGTCGTCGCGGCCATTGGAACGCTGCAGCCAGACCACCTGTTGCAGGCCGGTGAGGTGGGATTTCAGGCTGATCGACTGGCGCATCTGGCCTGCCGGGGGCAGTTCGAATTGCTGCGGCTCGGCAGGTGGCAGTTGTGGGCGATACGGGACCGGACGTGGTGCTTCGACGCGCACTGGTGGTGGCGGAGGCTCGGGGGAGGCGATCACGGGGGGGGTGGCCGGGCGCAGGCGCAGGCGCGTCGTTGGCGGTTCCGGTGCGACCTCGACCGGTGGGGGGGGAGGCACGGGTGTGGGTTTGGCGGTGGGCGTGGGTTCGGCAGCGGGCGAGATCCGGGCGGAGAAGCCGACGCCGATGGCGTCGTCGTCGGCGTCCAGGCCGGGCAAGGCGGAACGCAGCAGGACCAGGGCGGTGGCGAAGGCGGCCTGGAAGGCGTCGCTGTCCTGGGCTTCGGCGCCGAAGCGGGCACGGAGTTCGGGCCAGGATTCGGCCAGGACGGTCTGATCGACCTGGGTGGGCAGGGTGGCGGCGAGCCAGGCGTAGATGTCGAGCGCCAGGGCGGAGCCTTGGATCTGAGCGATCACGGCCCGGTCGAGGGCGGCTTTTTCGTGATCGAGGTTGTCGAGGAAGCGGGCGTTCAGGCGCATCGACGGGCGCCATTCCTGGGCGATGGCACGGGGGCGGCCGCGGGCGTCGAGCACGCTCAGGCCCGGGCCGCCTTCGGTGGACAGGACGATGCGGCAGGCGAGCATGGCGGCGACCTGGGCTTCGAGCGCACGGATGGCCTCGCCGGTGACCGGGGGGGTCATCATGGCGGCCAGGGCGGTGGCGTCTTTGCCCAGCGGCACCTGGGACTGTTCGGCGCGCAGGGCGGAGTCGCAGAGATGCATCAGCAGCCGGCGCAGCATTGGGCCGCCGGGGAGGCGGTCACGCTCGGTGCCTGGCTCGATCGAGACACTGGTGCCGCCGAGGGCACGGTGCCATGCGGCAGCACCTCCGGACTCGGCGGGGAGGGAGAACTGACTAAAGCCGGGATGGTACCAAAGAATATCGGCATCATCCGGCTGTTCGGACACGCGCGCGCGCAATTCGGGAAGGATGGTCATGCTCCAGCGGGCTCTGTGAGCGGAATTAGAGAAATGCCGGGCGGCCTGGAAATGATTCTGGGCCCACCGGCGGGAAGGTGGCGATAGGCGCAATCGGCGGCGGGATCAAGCATCGATCATGCCGGGCGGCGAAAACTCAGCAAGGGCACGGCGGCGGCGACGGTGACCAGGGCGGCCATGGCCAGGATCCAGAGGGTGGCGTCGGCGCCGGTATGGTCGAGGAGAAGGGCGCCGACGGAGGGGGAAGCGGCTTGGGCGAGTAGGGTGGGCATGGCCAATTTGCCCATCAGGGTGGGGTAGCCGTCGCGGCCGAACATGGCCAGAGGGAGGGTTCCCCGGGCGATCGAGCGGATGCCGGAGCCGGTGCCGTAGAGGATCAGGCCGATTGCGGCCAGCGAGGGGTCGCCGAACATCAGGCCGAGGCCGCTGGCGGCCAGGATGTTGGAGGCGAGCATGGTCCAGACCGGGTGGAAGCGGCGGCCGATCATCGCCTCGATCACCCTCGCACCGACCTGGGCCGGGCCGATCAGGGCGCCGAGGGCGACGGCGACGGCCAGTTCCATCCCGCGCGCCTGGAGCAGGGTCAGCATGTGGACGGAAACCACCGTCATCAGCACGGAGGCGGCGGTCAGGTTGAAGGCGAGCAGCCAGAAGCCGTAGCGCAGGCGGGGGGTGAGGGTGACTTGGGCGGCTTTGGCGGCCTGGGGCGGGGTTTCGGTTTCTTTTGGGAGGCCGAAGACGTAGAGCGGCAGGACGATGAACAGGGCGATGGCGGCGTAAGCCAGGCAGGCGCCGCGCCAGCCGATCTGCTCGACCAGCACGGCGGAGAGCGGCCAGCAGACGGTGCTGGCGAAGCCGCCGTAGAGGGTGGTCAGGGTGATGGCGCTGCGGGCCTGGTCGCCGTAGATGCGGCCGAGGGCGGCGAAGGCGGGGTCGTAGAGCCCTGCCCCCATGGCGGCACCCAGGACGCACCAGCCGGCGAGGTAGACCGGCAGGTTGGGGGCGGCGGCGATGGTGGCGAGGCCGATGGCCAGCAGGATGGCGCTGGCGGCCAGGACCGGACGGCCGCCGAAGCGGTCGATCAGGCGGCCGACCCGGGGGGAGACCAGGCCGGAGACCAGGAAGGCGATGGAGAGGCCGCCGACGATCCAGGGCAGGCCCCAGCCGGTATCCGTGTCGATCGGTTTCGCCAGGACGGCGATCAGGTAATAGCTCATGCCCCAGGCGAGAATCTGGGCGGTGCCCAGGCAGCCCACCACGAGCCAGCGCGGTCGTGTTGTCATGGGGGGAGCCTAGGACGGGTTGGGGCGGTTCGGCGATAGCGCGGGATTTTATTCTGATATCGTAATATTTAAGGCTCACGTCTCCTGCCGGCTCAGGAGGCGGCTTTTTTCGTGAAGTTCATGAAGGGCCAGTCGCGCGGGCGGCGCTGGGGCGCCAGCGGCAGCAAAGGCGGGAGTTTGGGGCGCGGGGGTTTCGCCGGGCGCGGTTTTGGCGCCGGTTGGGGCCGGGGCGGCGGCTGGAGCTGAGGCGGCAGGGTGACGCCCAGGATGCGGCAGATCGGGCGCACGGCGCGGGCGATGGCGGCCACGGCGTGCGCGGGGGCGGCGTCCAGCACCGCGCGGGTTTGCGGATCGTCGAGCAGGTATTGGATCTGGGCGCCGCGGCCGGCGGCCTGGTAGCCGATCTTGGCGATCAGCCAGAGTTTGCCCCTGGGCACATACGGCGCGGGCGGGCCGCCTTTGCGCGGGGGTGCGCCGGGGCGGGACGGGCGCAGGCGGGGATATGTGCCGTCGGCGAGCCGGGCGAGGAGGCGGGCCAGGCGCTGGCGGGCGCGCGAAATGCGGGTCCAGGCCGGCAGGGTGAAGTGGGCGAGGACGCGGAAATGCGCGGCGACGACGATGAGCAGGCCGTTCAGGATGAGGTCGAGTCGCTCCGCCAGCGCCGCTGCCCCTGGCAGAGCGCCGGGGCCGTTCGGGTGAGGGAGGCGCCTGGGTGCCATGGGGTGGTTTTAGCGGAGGCGGAGAACCGCAACAAGGGAAATTTTCTGGAAATTTTTTCTAGGAGGGGGAAGGAAGATTCTTCTTTTTGTGAACAAAAAGAAGCAAAAAAACTTCATCCATAAGCAATGTGACTCCCTCTCCCCTTAGGGGGGAGGG
>JANXSA010000581.1 GCA_025352915.1 Rhodospirillales bacterium
CGGTCTGTCGCAACAACTCGCGCGCAGCCGTCATGCTTCGCAGGGCGAGAGCGACCAGCTGATCGAAATTGCTCTCGAACCTTATGTTGAGATTGAAGGGGTGTCCTTCAAGGACCGCCGGGTTGCGACCCTTGATCCGCAGAGTGATCGCGCCGTCGCCGGACGGGCTGCCGTCGAGCTCGATCTCCAGCGTGTCGTAGTGGAAGTCCTCGAGCGCCCGCAGCACCAGCGCCATCGACTCGCCGGCATCGGTCACCTGCTTGGGCAAGGTGTCACTGCGTAGCCGAAGGACACCGGGACCGCTGGCCGCAAGCCGGCCGTCACGCACCTGCACGCGGCCGCCGCTCACCGTCATGGGAATGCTTCCGTCGATCCGGCCCGTGCCGGCGAGGCCGGCCACGCCGACAAGGGTGAAGACCTCGGTGATGTCGATCTGCCGCAACCCCACAACCGTGCGCATACCGGGCTGCACCAGGTCGATGACGAAGGGCGAGACGGAAAGCTCGCCGCCCGCCAGATCCATGCGCATGGCCTGGATGCGCAAGGCCGGGGCCGGCAGCAATTGGAAGGTGAGCGTGGCATTGGCGGGCGGCATTCCGGCTACGCCGACGATTCCACTCAGCACCTGCCCCGGGGCGGTTGCCAGCGGTGCGAGGCCAACCAGCTTGATGTCGCCGTGGATCTTGCTGAGCTGCATACCTTGCGGCTCAAGCACGATGTCGGCAAGGCGCAGGATCAACGCCGGCGTGATGGTGGTGTTCCGCCAGCCGATGCCTCCCGAAAGCGCCACCGACCCCGCGAGCCCGCCCAAGGCGGTGCCGGTGGCGGGGAAGAGATCCCGCGGCTGAAGCCCGTTGGCCCGGAAAACCACGGGCGTGGTGGTGATGGTTGTGTGCCCGGTACCCGTTGCGCGGTCGTGCTGGCCGGTGGCGTCGAGGACGAACTTGCCGCGGCGGCCGGCGGCCTCGCCCTCGGCATGCAGGGTGAAGTCGAGCCGCGATCCCGCCAGCGTTATCTCGCCGGTGATGCCGACCGGCACAATGGCGGCGGGGGTGCGGCCATCGCTGACCCTGGCGGCGCCAATGCTGACCGATAGCTGGTCACCGCCGCGCCACAGAAGCTCGCCGCCGAGGTCGTCCACGACCCAGGGCAGATCCTTCGGCCGGACCTCCACCTTCTGGAACCGCAGCCGCAGCCCGCCGCCGTCCGCGGCCGACAGTTCCAGCAACGGAACCGCGATGCGCATCGCATGCACCGTGCCGGCGAGCGGAATCGCGAGGTCCACTGCGAAGGAGGCTTTGGGGATACTGGCCCCCGAAACGGCGAGATCGGTGGAAAACGTCGCCTCCACCCTGCCGTCTGGCTGCTCGAACGCGACATGCGCATCGGTGATCCTGAGCGCGTCGATCCGGTAGCCGGGGGTGGCCGGTGCGTCGGCGGCGGCAAACCGCAACGGCGCGCCGCCCACGACAATGCCGTTGTCCTTGAGCGCCATGGTCACGCGCAACCCGGTCAGGTCCGCCTTATCCACGATGCCGGCCGCCAGTCGCACCGGGTCATACGCCAACACGAGCACATCGGCACGGATGGCGCCGCCGTACAGGCTGATGTCGTACGCCTGCAATCCGAACAGGCCAACGCGGCCGATCGTCAGCTGCACCGGCCCCATACCCTGCCGCGTCAGCAGCCGCGTTCCAGCGAGCCGCACCACTTCCTGGCGGCCGAACCACAGGCTGAACACCCCACCTACCAGAACGGCGGCGAGCGTCAGTCGGGCGAACTTCCAAGCCACATGGCGGCGTCGCGGGAAGGGCGGATTGGCAGTGATCGGGATTGGTCCTTGCTGTGCGCAGTCGCCTCGAAGCTTAAGCCGGATTCTTACCCGGAATGCACGACCGGCGTTTGCCGGCTCATACCATCAGTTGCCCGCTCCACCGCCACCTCCGCCATCAGTGCCGGCAGCGTCACTCCCTCTTGCTGCCGCCCATCCAGGATCGCCTCGACCATAAACGGTACCAGCGCCGGCTGCTCAGCTTACTGATGAGACCCGCCGCGTTGACCGCACCGCCAAGTCGGCTAGAATCGCTGATCTACGGACAGTGTGGTTCGTCCGCGACCAATCAAGGAGACGACGATGCCACCTGCAAAGAATGCTGTCCCCGCGGCTAAGTCAGTCGCTACGCAGCCTACCATAACACTTAAGCAGCTCGCTGCGCAGCTGGCGGAGACCCAGGACCTGCCGAAAAAGCAGGCGGAGGCTCTGCTCACCGAATTGATGGCGATGGTCACCGAGCACCTCAAGAAGGGTAACAAGGTCCGTCTGACCGGCGTGGGGACGCTACACCCTCCGTGCCAATGAAGATGAGACATCTACCCCCCGGGAATTTAGACTTGAGGGTGCGGAAGGATCATCTGAGTCATGCCCATGCTCCCGAGACAGATCGATGCAGCGTCCGGTGACGGTACGAACGGAGG
>JANXSA010000585.1 GCA_025352915.1 Rhodospirillales bacterium
ATCGCCGCCATCGGCACCGGCGCCCCGCCCCCCGCCCGCGAAACCACCGACCACTCCGGCAAACTCATCTTCCCCGGCCTCGTCGACGGCCACATGCACACCTCCTCCGCCCTCGGCTGGCCCGGCATCGAAGGCGCCACCCGCTCGGCCGCCGCCGGCGGCGTCACCACCTGCGTCGACATGCCCTACGACTCCCCCCAAGCCACCACCTCCGCCGCAATCCTCGAAGAAAAAGTAACCTGGGTAAACCGCACCGCCCATGTCGACATGGCCCTCTACGGCACCATCAAGAAAACCGACGGCATCGACGCCATCGCCGAACTCGCCCAGGGTGGCATCTCCGCCTTCAAACTCTCAACCTACGAATACGACGCCGTCCGCTTCCCCCGCATCGACCACCCCACCATGGTCGCCGCCTTCACCGAAATCGCCAAAACCGGCCTGCCCGTCTCCATCCACAACGAAGACCAGGAACTCGTCGAAAAACTCACCGAAGCCGCCCGCGCCGCCGGAAACACCTCCCCCATCTGGCACTGCCGCACCCGCCCCCCGCTCGCCGAAACCATGGCCGACCTGGAAATCTTCGAAATCGGCCTGGCAACCGGCGCCCATGTCCACATCGCCCATTCCTCGGTCGCAAGAGGCTTCGCCATCGCCGAAGACTTCCGCTCACAAGGCGGGCAAGCCACCGGCGAGGCCTGCATCCAATACCTCTGCATGACCGAAGACGACATCATCCGCCTCGGCGGCCTCGGCAAATGCAACCCCCCCTTCCGCACCGCCGCCGAAGTCGAACGCATGTGGATCGCCCTGCAAGAAGACAAGATCGCCTACATCTCCACCGACCACGCCCCCTGGCCACTCGACCGCAAAACCCACCCCGACATCTTCCAATGCGGCGCCGGCCTCACCGGCATGCAATCCTTCGCCCCCCTGATGTTCACCCTGCTCGACGAACGAGGATTGCCCCCCACCCTCATGGCCACCTACTGCGCCGAACGCACCGCCAAGCTCCACGGACTCTGGCCCAAGAAAGGCGCCATCAAGCTCGGCTTCGACGCCGACCTCATGGTCATGACCCGCGAAACCTACAACTTCGACCAGGCCATCATCGTCGACCGCCCGGAAACCCGCTGGTCCCCCTACCACGGCCGCCAAATGCGTGCCCGCGTCACCGAAACCATCCTGCGCGGCCAAACCATCTGGAACGGCACCCAAGTCACCGGCAAACCCGGCGACGGCCAGTTCGTCAAGCGCCAATCCGCGTAGGTCGGATCAACGAAACACCATTCCACTCCCGCTCCGCCGCCTCCGACCACGTGCGGCTCGAACCAAACCAAGCAAGCAGAAGATTCACCACAGAGACACAGAGGCACGGAGAACAAGAAGGGAGAAGGCAATTGCCACGCCGCCGCCGGCTCCGCCCCCGCCCCCTCTGTCCTTCTCCCTTGCCTTGCTTCTCTGTGCCTCTGTGTCTCTGTGGTGAATCTTCTCCTTGCTTGCTGGCTTGGTGACGTACTTCCTCGCCACCACCCCCGCCACCCTCCGGAATGCTACACCCATGACCACCCTGCGCATCGCCTTCCTCGGTGACTCCATGACCAACGGCACCGGCGACCCCGAAATGCTCGGCTGGGTCAGCCGCATTTGCACCAGCGCACGCGTCACATGCACATCAATTTGAATTTGCTGGAATTGTCTGCAGCGGAAAACGTCCACTTTTTTAAGGACCTGAGCGCAGATATCTTTGTGTGCCTTTGGATATCCGACGCGAGAAATCTGGAGAAATCCTCGATCGCCTATGTCCAGCGACTACTCGAATCAGGGTGCGGATATTTTATGATCTGGGGCAAGCACGCTCGTAGTCTGGAAGATGAAATAGACTTTGTGATCGAAAGCCATGGAGAAAAATATCTCGACGTGGTGACGGTTTCCGAGAGTGATTTACCTACGGATGAGATGGCGTGGGAATTGCTCAATGTGACGCTGTCTGGGCACCAGCGTGCGAATGTTCTGATACTGCATGATGGAAACGTCGCGTCCGCAACCGATCTTGCTGCAATGATTCGATCGCAGGTATCCGGTGCCTGAACTGGTCGCCTGGGAGATCACCATCCACTTCCCTGACGGAGCGCGCTGAATGACCACCCTCCGCATCGCCTTCCTCGGCGACTCCATGACCAACGGCACTGGCGACCCCACCATGCTCGGCTGGGTAGGCCGCCTCTGCGCCACCGCCGCCACCCGCGGCCACGACGTCACCGCCTACAACTGTGGCATCCGCCGCAACACCTCCGCCGACATCGCCGCCCGCTGGCACGCCGAAGCCACCGCCCGCCTCCCCCCCGACCACCCGCGCGCCCTGGTCTTCTGCTTCGGCGTCAACGACTGCGTCGCCGGTAACGGCGCTTCTCCAGGCGAGGAGAACGGCGCCCCCCGCGTGCCCCCTAAAACCTCCCTCGCCCACGCCTATTCCATCCTCACCGCCGCCAAAACCCTAGCCCCCACCCTCTTCATCGGCCCCCCACCCATCGACGACCCCGAAACCACCGCCCGCACCGCAGCCCTCGACCGCCAATACGCCGCCCTCTGCGCCACCCTCGCCATCCCCCACCTCCCCACCATCGACGCCCTCCTCGCAGACCCCCACTGGATCGCCGAAGCCCGCGCCGGCGACGGCGCCCACCCCGCCGCGAAGGGCTACGCCGCCATGGCCGCCCTCATTGACCCCTGGCCCCCCTGGCGCGCCTGGCTCCCATAACGCCATCCGACGTCATACAAAAAAATTCCTAAAACCCCTTGCGACGGTACAAACAATAATCTACACTAACTGACATGAAAACCAACCGCACCCACTCACCCCGCTGCGGACGGCCTGTCGCCCGCTTCGCGGCGGAGATGGTTGCCCGTGCCCTCTTCATCCTCACCCTCCACCGCCGCATCCGCGACCTCTTCGCCCGCCTGGAATCGCTGCTCGCCGCCTGGCAATCCGCCCCCCTGCCGCCCGCCCCGACTCCGTCGAGCCTCCCGGCCGCCCGCCAACCCGCCCCCCGGCACCCGCACGCCCGACATGCGCGCATCATCTCACCCGCCCCCCGCAT
>JANXSA010000592.1 GCA_025352915.1 Rhodospirillales bacterium
GGCGGGGTAGAGCGCGGAGACCTTGATCATCTCGGATTTCCTCCTTTTTTGGCGGTGTCGCGGGCGGGACATACCATATACGGGGCGCGCGCCGCGAGGATGCCGCCAATCGACGGGCGGCGCCGGTCATGGTACTTGCAAGGCACCGAAGTGCCGCTTCGTCCGGAGGCTTGAATGAGCATTGACCTGCTTCCCGCCGCCTTGCGCCAGCCCGCCATTGGCGATGGCAGCTTTCCCGCCGGCACGCCGATTGCGGTGCCGAGCGGCGATGGCGCGCCGACCGAGGTGATGGTCGAGGCGCTGATGCGCGGCGACCGGGTGTTGACCCTGGCCGGGCCGGTTTCGGTGCGCCATGTCACCACGACGCGGATTGAGCCGCCAGCGCGCGGGCCGGATGCGCCGCCGCGGGCGCGGCTGATCCCGGTGCGGGTGACCGCCGGCGCGTTTGGCGAGGGCCAGCCGGTGGCCGACCTGGTGCTGCCGCCGGAACAGATGGTGCATGTGCTGGATGCCACGCTGCCGCAGGGGGCGCTGGTGCCGCTGGGCGCGCTGGTGAACGGCACGACGATCCGGCGCGAGGCGGCGCAGGAGGCGGCGAGCTGGGTGCGGCTGGAGCTGGACCGGCCGGGAGTGGTGATTGCCGCCGGGCTGCTGGTGGCGGCCCGGCATGATCCGAGTGCCCCGCCGGCCGCGTCGTTCCTGCCGCCGGGACCGGCGACGGTGGCGCTGCGCCGCCGGCTGGCGCGGATGCCGGTGCCGATGGAAGTTGTGGCTGAAGCGGTGGAGGATGCGGCGGCGGCCAGCGAGGCGATCGACGAAGCAGCGCCCGCGCCGGAGCCGGTGGCCGAGACGGCGCAGGTGGTCGAGGCGCCCGTTGCGCCCGAACCCTTGGCTGAGGAAGCGGTGGCTGAGGATGCTGTGGTGCCCGAACCTGCTGTGCCCGAACCTGCTGTGCCCGAATCGGGGCCGCTTGAGGTGTTGCGGGTGATGGTGCAGGGCCAGGCGCTGACGTTGTTGGACGGCAGCGGCCCCGAGGCGTGGCATTACTGGTTGCCGGAAGGTGCGATCGTGGCGCGGCTGGTCTCGCCGCGCGGCTTGCCGGCCAATACTTCGGCGGCCGATCGGGAGCAGACGCGACGGTTCGGGGTGGCGGTGCGCGCGATCCTCCTGGACGACGCGAAGCTGGCGCTGGACGGGCCGGCGATTGGCGACGGGTTCCACAATCTCGAGTCGGCCGGCAGCGCTTCCTGGCGCTGGACCAATGGCGAGGCGGTGGTGCATCTGCCGCCGAGCGGGGCGCGGCGGCGGCTGACGGTGCAGATCACCGATTGGCACCGGATGTTGCAGCCGGAATAGCCGCGCGGCTTCCGAGCCGTGGCCTGAGCACCCCGTGGCCCGCGCCGCGGGGTGTTTTTGTGGCATTGCCGCAAAGCCCTTAAACGCAAAACGGGCCGCCCAATGGGCGGCCCGTTGCAGTCTTGGCCGGGAGGCTGGGATCAGACGTGCTTGACGTCGCTCTGGAAGATGTCCTGGCCCAGGGTGCCGCTTTCGAAGAAGTTGTAGGTGGCGCCGCTGCTGACGATGACCTGGGTGCCGCCGATCGTGCTCATCGGGCTGTTGAGCGCACCGGGGGCGAAGTAGGTGACGGTCGCGGTGTCGGTGAGTGCGATCTGGAGCTTGTCCACGCCGGTCACGAAGTCGGCGATGAAGAACGTGCCGCCCAGGCTGGCCTGGCCGTCGACGTCGAAGTTGAAGTAGGTATTCTGCACTTCCTTGCCCGGCAGGGCAAACAAGCGGCCGTCGACCTCCGCCGCACCCAGGCCGGAGAAGATGTAGGTGTTGCCGCCCGCGCCGCCGCCGAACACGGTGGTGAAGCCGTTGCCGACGATGTAGGTGTTCGGACCCGTGGCCGAGAGGCCGAACAGGGTGGAGTTGCCGGAGCCGGCGATGAGCAGCTGGCCCGAACCTTGGGCGGCAAGAATGTCGCCGTTGCCGCCGCCGGTCAGCGTAGCCGAGCCGGCCACGGTGCTGGTGAACATGACGTTTTTGCCGGCGGTGCCGCCGGTGAACACGCCTTGGCCGTTGGACACGATCGCCGAGCCGGTGCCGCCAAACAGGGTGACGCGGCCGCCAGTGTCGGTGCCGGTCACGGTGCTGGTGGAGGACAGGCCGCCGACCACGGTGACGTTGGCCGCACCTGGGTTGATGATCGCGCTGCCCTTGTCGAAGGAGCCAAGGAACAGGCTGCCGCTGATGGCGTTGATCGTGGCTGGGATCGTGCTGGCGCCCGACACCGCCACGGTGGCGTTGGAGCCGGCGGCCAGTTCAATGGTGTTGCCGCCCGACTTGCCGAGCAGGTCGGAGGTCAGCAGCGTGGACTTGCCGGCGAGATGGATGGATGAGCTGGCGTCGCTGTCGGTCAAAACGACGTAGGTGCCGCCGGTCGCGTGCAGGTTGGCGTTGCCCTGGAAGTTCAGCAGCACGTTCGAGCCGTTGCCGAAGAAGATTTCGCCGGACTGCGACAGGTTGCCGTAGGTGAGGTTGGAGCTGTCACCGGCGACCACGGTCGAGTTGAAGTTCTGCGGCCCGATCACCGTGTTGTTGCCGGCGGCGTTGACCGCGAGCGACACGTATTGGGCGCTCAGTGCCCCGACATTGCCGGCGGTGCTGATGATCGCGCCGCCGAGCAGGTTTTGCGGCGCCGGCAAAGTGCCGCTGCCGGACCAGGTCTGCTGGTCGACAATACCGTTGGTGGTCAGCTTGTTGACGAAATTAACGGCGGTCTGCGCGGCTGCGGCATTGTCGGCCGAGGAGAGTGCGATTGTTACCGTGGCGCCGCCGGCGCCGAGAACAGTTACATTTGCCATATGAGTGTAGGCCCCCTGAGGGTGTTAATGGTGTATGCGGCGTTTTTAACGGAAACTGGGGCTGGATCGCAAGCCACAACGTGCCTGGGTAGTGCGAAATTTTGAGACTCTCCGTGGTTTTTCGTCCTCCTTGTGGCGCTGTCGCCACTCCCTGGAAAGCCGGGATGGCCGTCAGAGGGCGTTGGTTAAACCGTATGCTATTGTGATGACGGGTAATTAATTTTTAGGAGGATGCGGCGATACGGCGCTGGGTGTTCCGTTAATCTATATTCACAATCCCGCGAGGACTTGCCGGAAAAATGTGCATTGTTGCATTGCGGTATCGGCAGCTCAAAGTGCCGAGGGCGAATCCACGCCGCGCACGCTTTGGGCCAGCACCACGCTTTGGGCCAGCACGCAGTCGGCGTCCGCACCGCGGATCAAGCCCATGCCTGCAAACGCAAAACGGGCCGCCCATTGGGCGGCCCGCTGCCAGGTCCGTGAGGACGAGAGATCAGCCCACGCTGATTTCCGAGATGATATCTTGGACGAAGATATCCTGGCCCAGGGCGCCGCTTTCGAAGAAGTTGTAGGTGGCGCCGCTGCTGACGATGACCTGGGTGCCACCGATCGTGCCCATCGGGCTGCCGGCTGCGCCAGGGGCGAAATAGGTTACGGTGGCGCTGTCGTCGAAGTCGATCTGAAGCTTGTCCACACCGGTCAGGAAGTCGGCGATGAAGAACGTGCCGCCCATCGTCGCGTTGCCGTCCACGTCGAGGTTGAAGTAGGTATTCGTCGAGGCCACACCCGGCGCCGCCTCGTTACGGCCGTCGACTTCTGCCGCACCCAGGCCGGAGAAGATGTAGGTGTTGCCGCCCTGGCCGCCGCCGAACACGGTGGTTTGGACGCTGTTGCCGACGACGAAGGTGTTCGGGCCGGTCGCGTCGCGGCCCCACAGGGTGGAGTTGCCGGCGCCGGCGATGATCCGCTGACCCGAGCCCAGGGCAGCCAGGAAGTCACCGTTGCCGCCGCCGGTGAGCGTGGCGGAGCCGGCCACGGTGCTGGTGAACATGACGTTATTGCCGGCGCTGCCGCCGGTGAAGACACCCTGGCCGTCGTTCACGGTGACCGAGCCGGTGCCGCCGAACAGGGTGACGCGGCCGCCATTGTCGGTGCCGGTCACGGTGCTTTGGGACAGGCCGCCGACCACGGTGACGTTGGCAGCACCTGGGTTGATGATCGCGCTGCCGTTGTCGTAGGAGACGAGGAACAGGCTGCCGCTGATGGCGTTGATCGTGGCCGGGATCGTGCTGGCACCCGCCGCGAGCACGGTGGCGTTGGCGCCGGCGGTTACGTTGATGGTGTTGCCGCCCGACTTGCCGGCCAAGTCAGCGGTCAGCACGGTGGCTTTGCCGGCAAGGTTGACGGTCGTGCTGGCGTCGCCGCTGGTTACGACGACGTGGGTGCCGCCGGTCGCGGTCAGGTTGGATTTGCCTTGGAAGTTCAGCAGCGCGTTGGTTCCGCTGCCAAAAAAGATTTCGGCGTTGGCCGAAAGGTTACCGTAGGTGAGGTCGGAATTGTCACTGGCGAACACGGTCGAGTTGGCGTTCTGTGGCCCGACCACGGTTGAATCCCCCGGCGCGTCCACCACGACCGAGATATACTGGGCGCTCAGCGCCCCGACATTGCCGGCGGTGGCGATGATGGCGCCGCCCAGCAGGTTATTCGGCGCCGGCAGGGTGCCGCTGCCCGACCAGATCTGCTGATCGACAATGCCGCTGTTAACAAGGTTGTTGACCACACTGAAGGCGGTTTGCGCGGCAGCGGCGTTCTCACCCGAAGAGAGCGCGATCGTGACCGTGGCACCGCCGGCGCCGAGAACAGTTACGTTTGCCATTTTAGTATTAGTTCCCGGGAGTGTTATTACTCCATGGGTCTTTTTCTAACGCAAGAGGACTGGATCAAAAGTCACGAAGCGTCTGGAGGAGAGAGGCTTTGCTAGAAATTGAGGTGTTTCGCTCACTATGTGCTGCTGTCGCCATTGCCCGGGAGGCCGCATGGCTATCGGGGGGCGCTAGTAAGGCCGTATGTTATTGTGATCGCATGTAATTTATTTTCAGACGATCGCGGCGATGCAGCGCCGGGCGTTCTGCCGGCTGCATTCACGATCTCGTGAAAAACTGCCGAAAAAAGTGCGTTGCTGCATTGCAGCATCAGTGGCTTAAACTGCCGAGGGTGAATCCGCGCCGCGCACGCTCTGGGCCAGCACGCGGTCCGCATGGCGGGCGAAGCGCGAGGCCATGCGCAACAGGATCTGCCGGTCCTCGCCATGGCAGACGCGGAACAGGCGCAGCAGCGCCAGTTCGGAGGCGTCCTCGGCGGTGCCGCCGCCGCCGGGCGGGAAATTGCCGCGCAACAGGTGCTCCGTAGAAACCCGCAGGACGTCGGCGATGCGGGTCAGGTTGACCCCCACCTGGCCGGCCCGGTCGGTCTCCCACTGCGCGACAGCGCTGCGGCTTACACCTACGGCGAGCGCCAGCTCGGCCTGGGTCATGCCGGCCACCTGGCGGGCGGCGCGTATTCGCGCGCCGGCCCCGGCGGTGGGGTGTTCGGGAAGCCCGAGGGAGGTGGCGGTGGGTCGTCCGGTGTCGCTCATGCGAACGATATAGGACAAAATCGCTAACGGCGCAAGCTAACGATCATTGACAATTGTTAGAAATAATTCTAACAATCTCCGCGTGCCATCCCGCACCGGAGATCAAGCCCATGCCCGCGCCCCTCGTCTGGACCGAACAGCGTGACCGGATTCTGTGCGCGCTGCGTGCCGAGGGCCGCAGCTGGGACACCATCGCCGCCATGCTGGGGATCAGCCGCTGGGCGGCCATCCAGCGCGGCCGGCTGCTGGGCGCGTTCAAGCCGGAGCCGCCGCCGCGCCATGATGACGAGGTGCCGGACGCGGCCGGGCGCGAGGCGCTG
>JANXSA010000594.1 GCA_025352915.1 Rhodospirillales bacterium
GAAAGCCAGTGCCGGGGCGGCTGGAAGGCGGGAGAGCGTGGTGACGATCCCTCGCATGGTGCTGGACCTACACAGCGGGCGGCGCGGGTTCAACTTCCAGAAATGGGATACTGCCCGTCTTTTGAGACGTCAGGTGTTGAATCAACCGGTTGCCGGGTGACGTGAAATCAACGGCTGGATCACGATTTGTCGATGTTGCGGCGCAGCGAGAGCCAATCGGCCCAGGCGTCGCGCTTGGCGCGCGGGGTGCCGAGCAGGAAGGCGGGGGCCAGCATCGGCAGGGTGGGGAGGGCGGTGTCGAGGCCGGGGAGCTGCAATTCCAGCCACTTGCCGCGGGTGCGGGTGATGGCGGCGGGGTTGCCGGTTAGGGTTTTGGCCGCCAGCGCGCCGAGCAGGACCAGGTGGCGCGGGCGGGCCAGGGCGATCTGACGCTGCAGGAAGGGCAAGCAGGTCTGGAGTTCGGCATCGGTCGGGGCGCGGTTGCCGGGCGGGCGCCAGAACACGATGGAGGAGATCAGGCAGTTTGTGCGGTTGATGCCGATGCTGGCCAGCATGCGGTCGAGCAACTGGCCGGATGGGCCGGCGAAGGGCTTGCCGGCGCGATCTTCCTCGGCACCTGGCGGGTCGCCGATCAGCATCAGGCCGGCGGCGGGGTTGCCGTCGCTGAAGACCAGGTTGGTGGCGGTGCCGGAGAGCGGGCAGCCGTCGAAGCCGGCGAGGGCGGCGCGGAGTTCGTCCAGGGTTTGGCAGGCGGCGGCGATGTCGCGGGCGCGCTGGGCGGGGGGCAGGCCGGCGGCGACCAGGGTGTTGGATGGGCGAGGTGGCGCGGCGGGGTACGCAGGGTTGGGGGCGACTGAGGCACGCGTCGAGATGGCCAGGCGGTCGAGGGGCTCGTCCGCCAGGGCCTCGTCGGCTCCCCATTCGATTTGCAGGCGCAGGGCCTCGAGCGCGTCCATGTGCGGACAGCATAGCCGGTCGTGCGGCGGGCGGCGAGGTTTTGCGCATTCTCCCGAGTATCCGTAACCTGCGCAGCACCCATATAAGCGGGGTCGCTGCGGATGGATTCAGCGGCGCGGCACGATCAAGGAGGAAATATGTCAGAGGTTCCGGCTCGCGAGCAGATGGAATTCGACGTTGTGATCGTCGGCGCCGGCCCGTCGGGGCTGGCCGCGGCGATCCGGCTCAAACAGCTGGCACCCGAGGCGGCCGTGTGCGTGGTGGAGAAGGGCAGCGAGGTCGGCGCGCATATTCTGTCGGGCGCGATCATCGAGCCGCGGGCGCTGGCCGAGCTGATCCCGGACTGGCAGGCGAAGGGCGCGCCGCTGGATACGCCGGCCAAGGTCGATAAGTTTCTTTACTTGACCCCGGTGGCGGATATCCGGCTGCCGACGCCGCCGACGATGCATAACGAGGGGAATTATATCTCCTCGCTCGGCAATGTCTGTCGCTGGCTGGCGACGCAGGCGGAGGAATTGGGGGTTGAGATCTATCCCGGCTTTGCCGCCTCCGAGGTGCTGGAGGAGGATGGCCGGGTGGTGGGCATTGCCACTGGTGATATGGGGATCACCCGCGAGGGTGCGCAGGGGCCGAATTATGCGCCGGGCATGGAGCTGCGGGCGCGTTACACGATCTTTGCCGAGGGTTGCCGGGGGTCGCTCACCAAGCGGCTGTTGGCGCGGTTCAAGCTGGGCGAGGGGCGGGACCCGCAGACCTATGGCATCGGCATCAAGGAATTGTGGGAGATCCCGGCCGAGCAGCATCAGCCGGGGCTGGTGATCCATACTATCGGGTGGCCGGTGGACAGTGCCACCTATGGCGGTTCGTTCCTGTACCATTGGGGCAAGAACCTGGTTTCGTATGGCTATGTGGTGGGGCTGGACTATTCCAATCCGTACCTGTCGCCGTTCGAGGAGATGCAGCGGCTGAAGACGCATCCCAGCATGCGGCCGCATTTCGAGGGTGGGCGGCGGATTGCCTATGGCGCGCGGGCGATCAGCGAGGGCGGCATCCAGTCATTGCCGAAGCTGACCTTTCCCGGCGGTTGCCTGGTGGGGGATACGGCGGGTTTCCTCAACGTGCCGAAGATCAAGGGCACGCATACGGCGATGAAGTCCGGGATGCTGGCGGCCGAGGCGGTGGCGGAATGCCTGGCGGACGAGACCAATCCGGCTGAGCCGGTGGCGTATGAGACGCTGTTCCGCGCGAGCTGGCTGCATGACGAGTTGCAGGGTGTGCGCAACATCCGGCCGGGCTTTGCCAAATGGGGGCTGTATGGCGGGTTGTTGTCCGCCGCGCTGGATGCCTTGGTGTTCCGCGGGCGGGCGCCGTGGACGATGCATCATCCGCATGCCGATCACGCGACGCTGAAGCCGGCGGCGCAGTTCACGCCGATCGAGTATCCCAAGCCCGACGGGAAGGTGAGCTTCGATCGCAACTCTTCGGTGTTCATCAGCAACACCAACCACGAGGAGAACCAGCCGGGGCATCTGCGGCTGCGCGATCCCGGGCTGGCGATTTCGGTCAACTGGGACAAGTACCGCAGCCCGGAGACGCGGTATTGCCCGGCGGGGGTTTATGAGATTGTTGGCGCCGAGGAAGGCACGCCGCGATTGCAGATCAATGCGCAGAACTGCGTGCATTGCAAAACCTGCGATATCAAGGATCCGATGCAGAATATCGACTGGGTGACGCCGGAGGGCGGCGGGGGGCCGGCTTATCCCGGGGGGATGTGAGGCCGGTTGCCGGCGCGTGTTTTCTGGCAGGGCGGCTTGGGCTAGAATGATCTTGGGGGAGCTGTCCCGGCCGCATGGCCAGGACGGGACCGATAGCAGGGAACGGACACGATGAACGACACCGCCACGCTTGCCTTTCGCCCGGATGCACAGGGGGTCGAGCATTTCGACGTGCTGATCGTTGGCGCGGGCATTTCCGGTGTTGGCGGGGCCTATCATTTGACCCACCAGAACCCTGGCACGACCTATGTTGTGCTGGAAGCGCAGGAGAGTTTTGGCGGCACCTGGTGGACGCACAAATATCCCGGCATCCGCTCGGACAGCGACCTGTATACGTTTGGCTACCGGTTCAAGCCTTGGACCGGCACGCCGATTGCCACCGCCGAGGAGATCCGCACCTATATGGGCGAGGTGATCGCCGAGAACGGGCTGGACCAGCACATCCGCTATGGCCACAAGATTTCGACGGCGTCGTGGTCCAGTGCTGAGAAGCGCTGGACGGTGGAGGTGACGGCGGATGGGGTGGCGAAGCAGTTCACCTGTGGCTTTCTGTGGATGTGCCAGGGTTATTACCGGCATACCGAGGGCTATACGCCGGAATGGCCGGGGATGGAGAATTTTGGCGGTCAAATCATCCATCCGATGAAGTGGCCGGAAGGGCTCGACTATACCGGCAAGCAGGTGGTGGTGATCGGGTCGGGGGCGACGGCGGCGACGTTGATTCCGGCGATGGCGGGTAAGGCGGGGCATGTGACGATGTTGCAGCGCTCGCCGACGTATTTTCGCACCGGGCGCAATGCCATTGAGCTGGCCGACGAGTTGCGCAAGTTGCAGGTTGATGAGACCTGGATCCATGAGATCGTGCGGCGGAAGATCAACTATGAGAGCGCGATTTTCACCAAGCGCTCGTTCAGCGAGCCGGAGAAGGTGCGCGAGGAGTTGCTGGGGCTGGTTCGGGCGGTGCTGCCGGCGGATTATGACGTCGATACGCATTTCACCCCGAGCTACCGGCCGTGGCGGCAGCGGATTGCGTTTGTGCCGGATGCCGATCTGTTCAAGGGGATTTCCAGCGGCAAGGCGAGTGTGGTGACCGACGAGATCGAGCGGTTTACCCAGGGGGGGATTGAACTGAAGTCGGGCAAGGTTTTGGAGGCGGATATCATTGTCACCGCCACCGGGTTCAACATGAGCGTGATGGGTGACATTGCGTTTACGGTGGATGGGGTGCCGGTGGATTGGTCCGAGGCGGTGACCTATCGCGGGATGATGTTTACCGGGGTTCCTAACCTGGCCTGGGTGTTCGGGTATTTCCGGGCGAGCTGGACGTTGCGTTCCGATTTGGTGGCGGATTTCGTTTGCCGGTTGTTGAACCATATGAAGGCGGCCGGGGTGGAGAAGGTTGAAGTGGGGCTGCGGGACGAGGATCAGGAAATGAAGATCCTGCCGTGGATCGACGAGGAGAATTTCAACCCGAATTACCTGTTGCGGTCGATGCACCTTCTGCCCAAGCGGGGCGAGAAGAAGGAGTGGGCGCATACGCAGGACTATTGGGCGGAGAAGGACGAGTTTCCGCAGATCGACCTGACCGGCGGGGCGTTTCGCTATAGCTAGTTAATATTTTGATATCGCAATGAATTAGGCCAGCGCCGGCGACACCGCGAGATCGGGTTTTCGGCGGAAGCGGGCGGGTCGTGCGTGGGACGCGGGCGTGATGGTGGTTGGCCGAGGGCGAGCGGAGCGCGGTCCGAGGTGATCGCGGCGGG
>JANXSA010000609.1 GCA_025352915.1 Rhodospirillales bacterium
CCGCCGCCCCCCCTTGGTCCAGTCTCAGCCGAAGCTTACCAGCGGAAGCTGTTGCCCAGGATGATCGCGGTCGACTTGATCTCCTTGCCGAGGTTGGCAGCCGACGTCGCGTCGTTGGTCAGATTGACGCCGCGCTCCTTGGCGGTGCCAGTCACGAACTCGACGAACAGACGAGCGCCCGGAACGTAGGTGTAGGTCACGCCAGCGGCCCAGCCCTGGTCAACGCGCTTCGCGCCATTGCCGAGAGCGCCGGCCTGGCTGGCGTTGGTGTAGGCGACGCCCGCGGCCCACGGGCCGTTGGTGTAGCCAGCGCCGAGGGTGTAGACCATCGACGACTTCTCGCCCGGGTTCAGCGGGGTGAAGTTGCTGTTCACCGTGCCGGTGTTCAGGTAGCCACCAACCACGAAACCGCTGAACGACACGGTCGCACCAGCCGTCACAACGCTCAGGCCACGCGGGGTCAGGCCACCGTTAACGCCGGCACCACCCACGTTGGAGATCGCGCCGCTGCCGATGTAGCCGGCATGGATCTGCGTGCCAACGGCGCCAAAGGTGCCGGTGTAACGCGCGCCAACTTCGAACAGGTTACGCACGCGGGCGAGGTCGCCCGCGAACGCCGACGAAGCCTGGCGGGTGTTGCCGCCGGTGATCACGTTGTTGCCGTCGCCCGCGGTGTTCGGGGCGCTGCCCGGTGCGAACGAGAAGCCAACCTGGAAGCCCGACCAGGTCGGGGACAGGTAGGTGATCTTCTGCGTCGAGTACTCGTAGCCGCCGCCAACCGAGAAGCGGTACGGGTTCACGCCGCGGGTCATGCCCGGGGCCCAGCCGTTCCAGCCTCCGTCAGCGATTTCGTTCTCGAACGTGCCGGTACGCATGATCGAGGCAACGCCGTCAACCGTGCCGAAGCGCAGCTGGCCGATTGCGTCGGTGCCGACAAAGCCCCAGGCGCGGTTCACGAACAGGGTGTTCGTGCCGCGGCTGCCACCGGTGCCCGAACCGCCAGCGACGCCGCCGCTGTTGCTGTTCGAACGGATTTCGGCGAACGCGCCGTAGCGCAGGCCGCCCGCGGTCTGCGCGTCGAACGACGGGTAGATGCGGAAGGTGCTCATGAAGCCGAACGCATCGGCCTTGGCGGTACGGCCACCAACGGCCGGGCCCTTGTCCAGCGTGTTGAAGCCAGCGCCGGCGCTGAAGAACACATACCCGTCAAGGCGCACAACCGACTTGCCGGGAGCCGACGAGCCAATCACGCCCGAGCTCGACGAACCGAGGGTCGGCTCCAGGCCGGACGCGGCGGCAACGCCGGTCATCGCAACTGTGGCCACACCGGCCAGCAGAATCTTACGCATTTCATTCTCCTCAATGCGCCGGATCGCTCCGGCGGAGTTAGAAGGCCCCGCCCCGTTTCCCCCCGGGCAGATCAACGACCGGGCTTTGGTCACCCCAAACCTTGACTAATGGGGCAGCTATCGCCGACAAGTCTTTGATCCAACCGCTAACAGGCGGGAGCAGCCAAGCCTGAGCAGACTATTGCCCCCGCAGCCCCCCGCCTGCAATCAAGCATTCACCCCCGCCATGGTATTTCCGAAACACTGTGGCGCGGATGCCACAGGTAGCTCACGGCGCCAATGCCCCAATCGCCGCCGCGCAACGCACCCCAGGCAACCGCCGAACCGACCCGCCATCCACCCCGCCCAACGCTCCGACCACCAAACCCCTCGGCGCCCGCCGCGCCATCGCCGCCCACCGCACCGCCCCCAACCCCGCCGCACCCGGATGACTCGCCGTGGCAAACGCCGGCGACAAAAACACCACATCCGCCCGCGCCACCCCGGCCCGCCGCAACTCCGTCACCCCATGCGCCGAACTCGTCACCAGGCCGCGCACCCCCGCCATCCCGCGCAGCCGCCGCCCGCCGCGCAGATGCACCCCCGCCCCCACCGCCCGCGCCAGCGCGGCATCGCCCGCCACCACCAGCAGATTGCGCCGCGCCCGGCAGATCCGCGCCAGCGCCCGCGCCGTCGCCGCGCGTTCCGGCGCCATGTCGTCGCGCAGCACCACCCCGCACATCCCGCGCGGCAACCCCGCCGCCGCCATCAGCGGATCGCCCAGCCGCCCCCGATCGGTGAACAGCCACAGCACCGGCAGTCTCCCGCCCAATCGACACTTGACCCCGCGCGCCCAAGCGACAAGCTTTCCATCCATGAGCGCCCCACCCGCCACCGACCTCTCTTATAGTCACGTCGCCGCCGGCTTGTCCGCCGTCCGCACCCGCATCGCCGCCGCCGCGGCACGCGCCGGCCGCCCCCCCGGTGCCGTCCACCTCGTCGCCGTCTCCAAGACCCACCCCACCGAAGCCATCCTGGCCGCCCTCGCCACCGGCCAAACCCTGTTCGGCGAAAACCGCGTCCAGGAAGCCGCCGCCAAATTTCCCGCCCTGCGCGCCGCCCACCCCGCCCTGCGCCTGCACCTCATTGGCGGCCTGCAAACCAACAAGGCGCGCGACGCTGTCCGCCTGGCCGATGTCATCGAAGTGCTCGACCGCCCTCGCCTGGCCGACGCCATCGCCGACGCCATCCAGAAAGAAGGCCGCGCGCCCTCGCTGCTGGTCCAGGTCAATGTCGGCGACGAACCCCAAAAAGCCGGCATCCCCACCGCCGACGCCGACGCCTTCATCGCCGCATGCCAAACCCGCTTCGGCGCCAGCGTCACCGGCCTGATGTGCATCCCCCCGGCCGAAGGCGATCCCGCCCCCCATTTCACCTGGCTCGCCGCCTGCGCCGCGCGCCACGGCCTATTCGTGCTCTCCATGGGTATGTCCGGCGATTTCGAAGCCGCGATCGCCAATGGCGCCACCCATGTCCGCGTCGGCACCGCCATCTTCGGCCATCGCGGATAGAAAAAGCCGCTGCCTTGCACGATGCCGCAGCGCAGCGTAATCGAACCCAATCCTCACAGGCGGGCCCCAGCCAATGACCACGGCATCCGTCCACCCCGGCGCACCTCCCTCCACCATGCGCGCCGGCGTCATGCTCGGCGTGCTCGGCATCGTCTATGGCGATATCGGCACCTCGCCGCTTTACGCTTTCAAGGCCACGCTGGAACATTTCAAACACGACGGGGTCGACGCCACTGACGTCCTCGGCATCCTGTCGCTGATTTTCTGGTCGCTCATGCTGGTGGTCACCATCAAATATGTGCTGCTGATCATGCGGGCGGACAACCGCGGCGAGGGCGGCATCCTTGCAATGATGTCCCTGGCCCAGCGCGGCATTGAAAACCCGCGCCTGCGCCGCGTTCTCACGCTGATCGGCATCGCCGGCGCCTGTCTGTTCTTCGGTGACGGCGTGATCACACCGGCCATCTCGGTACTGTCGGCGGTCGAGGGTCTATTGGTGGTCAATCCCCGGCTCCGCGATGCCGTCGTTCCGATCGCATTGATGGTGATCCTTCTGCTGTGCCTCATTCAGTGGCGCGGCACCGGAATCATGGGCCGCCTGTTCGGCCCTATTATGCTCATGTGGTTCACAGTTTTGGGCCTGCTGGGGATCGTCCACATCGCGCTCAACCCAACCGTGTTGCTCGCCCTATCGCCCACCTACGCCATCGGCATGATCGTCCACTACAAATTGTTGTCGCTCGTCGCCCTCGGCTCGGTCGTGCTGGCCGTCACCGGCGCCGAAGCACTTTATGCCGATATGGGCCATTTCGGCGCCAAGCCCATCCAGCGCATGTGGCTCTTCTTCGTGCTACCGGCCTTGGTATTGAATTATTTCGGTCAGGGCGCCTTGGTGCTGGCCGATCCAGCGGCGATGGAAAACCCGTTCTACCTGCTCGCGCCTGGCTGGCTCCGCCTTCCTTTGGTCCTGCTGGCCACCGCCGCCACTGTGATCGCCAGCCAGTCGATGATCTCCGGTGCCTATTCGGTCGCGCGTCAGTGTATGCAGCTTGGCTTCCTGCCGCGCTTGACCGTGCGCCACACCTCATCATCGGAAGAGGGCCAGATCTATCTGCCGCAGGTGAATTGGGCGATCCTGGCCGGCGTGGTCGTGTTGATGCTTACCTTCCGCACGAGTGACAACCTGGCTGCCGCCTACGGCGTCGCGGTCACCGGCACGTTCCTGTGTACAACCGTGCTTGCCGCCGTCGTGTTCCGTCGCACCTATGGATGGCGTCGCAGCACGGTCATCTTGGTGTTCGGCTCGTTCTTCGTGCTCGACATCGCCTATTTCGCCGCCAACCTGCTGAAGGTGCCGCAGGGCGGCTGGGTGCCACTTGTTCTCGGCGTGTTCCTCGTTGCCATGATGACCAGCTGGAAACGCGGCCGCGAATTGTTGCTGGACCGCTGGAAGCAAGACAGCCTGCCGCTCTCCAGCTTCCTCGCCCGCCTGCCGCAGTCGCGCACCATCCGCGTCCCCGGCATGGCCATCTTCATGACCGGCAATTCGGATTACGTCCCCGGCGCCCTGCTGCATAACCTCAAGCACAACAAGGTGCTGCACGAGCGCGTGCTGTTCGTAACCGTCGCCAACCAGGACACGCCCGCCGTGCCCGCCGACGAACGTGTCACCGTCACCAAGATGGCCGAGGGCATCCACCGCGTCATCATCCGCTATGGCTTCATGGAAAGCCCGCATTTGCCGCGCGACCTCGCCGCCATCTCATCCGCCGAAGGCCTCGACTTCGACCCGCTCCAGGCCAGCTACTTCCTCGGCCGCGAAACCCTGGTCGCCGCCGCCCGGCCCAAAATGCCGATCTGGCGGCTGTGGCTGTTCCTGGTCATGGCCCGCAATGCGATCTCGGCCACCGAGTTCTTCCGTATTCCGACGGATCGGGTGGTGGAGTTGGGGGTGCGGGTGGC
>JANXSA010000623.1 GCA_025352915.1 Rhodospirillales bacterium
TCACCATGTACCAGATCGCCGGCACCTTCGCCGGCAGCCGCGTCATCAAGGTCCCCGAAACGAACCTCACCACCGACGTCGACGCGATGATCGCCGCCGTCACCGACGAAACGAAAATCGCCTTCGTCGCCCACCCCAACAACCCCACAGGCTCCCTCCTGCCACAAGCCGAGATCACCCGCCTGCGCGCCGGCCTGCGCCCCGATATCCTCCTGGTGCTCGACAGCGCCTACGCCGAATACGTCGAAGCCGCCGACTACAACGCCGGCGAAGCCCTCGTCGACGCCGGCGAAAACACCGTCATGCTGCGCACCTTCTCGAAGGTCTACGGCCTCGGCGGCATGCGCGTCGGCTGGGGCTACATGCCGCCCGCCGTCGCCGATGCCCTCAACCGCGTCCGCGGCGTCTTCAACGTCAACCTCGCCGCCCAAGCCGCCGCCGTCGCCGCCCTCGAAGAACCCGGCTGGGTCGAGCAATGCCGTGCCCACAACACCGAACATCGCGCCAAAATCATGGCCAGCCTAGAAGCCCTCGGCATCAAGACCTGGCCCAGCGAAGGCAACTTCTTCCTGGCGGACTTCACCACCCAAGCCGCCGCCAGCGCCGCCGACGCCTTCCTGAAATCCCGGGGGATCATCGTCCGCGCCATGGCCGCCTACGACCTGCCGCACTGCCTGCGCATCACCGTCGGCACCGCGGAGGAATGCGGCCTCGTCACCGATGCCCTGGCCGGCTTCATGAAAACCCAAAATGCCTGAGTCTCCCGCAGCCCCGCCTCTCTTCAAGCGTCTCGCCCTGATCGGCATCGGCCTGATCGGCAGCTCCGTCGCCCGCATCGCCATGGAACGACGCCACATCGCCGCCGAGGTCGTGGCGAATGCCCGCACCCAGGCAACCCTGGACCGCGTCCTCGAACTCGGCATCGCCGACCACGTCGAACTCGACCCCGCCAAAGCCGTCGCCGGCGCCGATTGCGTCATGCTCTGCGCCCCCGTCGGTGCTTACGCCGCCCTGGCCGAAGCCATCGCCCCCCACCTCGCCCCCGGCGCCATCGTCACCGATGTCGGCTCCACCAAGCAATCGGTCATCCGCGACGTCGGCCCCCTCATCCCCGCCGGCGTCCACTTCGTCCCCGCCCACCCCGTCGCCGGCACCGAATACTCCGGCCCCGATTCCGGCTTCACCACCCTGTTCCAAGGCCGCTGGTGCCTGCTGACTCCCCCCCCCGGCACCGACCCCGCCGCCATCGAAAAAATCTCCGAACTCTGGCGCCGCTGCGGCTCGATGGTCGAATCCATGGAACCCGCCCATCACGACCGCGTCCTGGCCATCGTCTCCCACCTGCCGCATTTGCTGGCCTTCACCATCTGCAACACCGCCGAGGGGCTAGAGGACGAAAGCCGCCAGGAAGTCCTCAAATTCGCCGCCTCCGGCTTCCGCGACTTCACCCGCATCGCCGCCTCGGACCCGGTGATGTGGCGCGATATCTTCCTCAACAACCGCGAAGCCCTGCTCGAAATGCTCGCCCGCTTCATGGAAGACGCCCAAGCCATGGCCCGCGCCGTCCGCTGGGGCGACCCCTCCTTTATCGAAGACAGCATCCAACGCGGCCGCGTCATCCGCCGCAACCTCATCGAAATCAAACAGGCCTGACCCCCCTCGTAGGTCGGATAAGCGAAGCGCCATCCGACTCTCCGAGCCAGCCAGCGCTTCTTTTTGAAAAAAGAAGCAAAAACTTTCATCCATAAAAATCTTCTCTTCCCTCGCGCTTGGGCGGGGGGAGCCGGAGGGGGCTCTTCGCGCCTCATACGCCACCAAAGAAAAATAACCACCACAAAGCAAAAAATCCTTGCACCCCTCGCCAAACCCTGCTACGAACAAACCCTGAACAACACCCGAGCCAAGGAGGACGCCGTGCCACACCCCGCGCTGCACTTCTCCGAACGGCTGCACGCCATCCTCGTCCTCAACCTGCTCCCCCTCATCATGCAGCAGATCCTCGTCCTCGGCGCCTACACATTCCCGGTCTGGGCCCGCATCTCCCGCGCCCGTCAGCGCATCACCCGCCTGCTCGCCAACTTCGCCGCCGGCCGTCTGCCGCGCCAATACGCCCCCCGACCCGGCAAAAACGGCGGCCCTCGCCCCGCCCTCTACATCCCGCAACGCCACGCCTGGCTCGTCGCCCTCATCGGCTACCGCGCCGCCGGCTTCGGCGGGCAAATCGACTACCTCCTGCGCGAGCCGGCAACCCAAGCCCTGCTCGCCACCGCCCCGCCCGAAATCCTAAAATCCCTCGGCCGCAACCTGCGCCCGCTCTGCCGCATGCTCAATGTCGAACTTCCCAAGGAATTACTTCCCTCCCCCCGCTCTGCGGGGGGCTTGGGCCGCGGAGCGGACCAAGAAGGGGGGTGTCTCCCCGCGCGCCCGAAGCCCCCCAAACCGAAACTTCCGCCCCTCTTGCCCCTCTACCCTCAGCGCCGCCCCCGCCCGCTCCCCTTCATGGACTTCGCCAAAAAACCCGCCCCCGCC
>JANXSA010000659.1 GCA_025352915.1 Rhodospirillales bacterium
CGCCACCGGACAAGCCAGCAACGGCGCGAAATCAGCAATCACACAATATCCGCCGGTCACATGCAGGGTGATCTCGCCACATGGATTGGTGGTGGCCGGAAACGGCGCCGTCTGCGCCCGCCGCGCCACCTCGGCCAACAACCCCACCGCATGGTCCGACCGATAGCGCGCCGAGCGCACATCCCGCCCATCCACATGCACCGGCTTGTCGCGCGCCCGCCCAGTGCGATGATCATCCAGCCGGTCCCCATTGATGAACCCCGGCTCGCCGTTGATCCAGGCGCACCGCGTCGCCTCCTCGAACACCGCCAGCGCATGAACGTCGTCAGCCTCCAGGCTCCCCGCCCGGCCTTCCCGCACCGCCGCCCAGAACGCCGCGTCGACCATCACCGAGTTGTTCGCCGTCCACAGCCCACCCTCGGACTTCGCCCCGATAAACCGCAAAATGCCGGGATCGCGCCAAGACTTGGTCGCCATCCGCGCCGCCCGCCGCGCGCCCCCGACCTGCACCTCCACCGACAAATGATGATCCGCCAGCAAAGCCTGCTCCCACAGCGCAAGCCCCCCGGATGCCCGCGCCGCCGCAATCACATGCCGCCGCAAATTGGCAAACGCCCGCATCAGCGACAGCGGCCCCGACGCCGGTCGCCCCTGCATCCCGGCAATCGCCGCCCCGCACGGC
The DNA here is from genome assembly GCA_025352915.1 of Rhodospirillales bacterium. Taxonomy (GTDB): domain Bacteria; phylum Pseudomonadota; class Alphaproteobacteria; order Acetobacterales; family Acetobacteraceae; genus CAMDGX01. Next base: position 683 of record JANXSA010000659.1, read on the forward strand.
CGGATATCCGAAAAATCCAGCAACAGCGTCCGATCGGCCGCCCCCTCGAACGCCATGCTCTCCAGCAACTCGACCGCCTTCGCCCACCCCTCCCGGCTATCATCGATCCGCCAAACCAGCGCCTCCCCCGCCCGCGCCGCCGCATCAATCTCGAACTCGGCTGCGATCCACCCAGCAATCGCCGCCTCCTGCGCCGCCGTCATCCCCTCCGCCGTCACCCCCCAATCCAACAACCCGAACTCCAGCCCAAACCGGTGCAGCGCCGCCCGCGACACCGGCGCATCCGCATGCCGCGCATCCAGCCGCAACCGCAAATTCGGCGCCCGCGCCCAATCCACCGCCATCAGCGCGTCGTCATACGCCCGCCCAACCCCGCTCCCATTCAACAACAAATAGAACAGCGTGAACGACGCCGCCGCCGTGGCGCAATTGGTGAACACCTCCATGTTCCGCCCAACCTGCCCCTCATCCCCATGCTGCAAATGCCGTCCCGACGTAATCAGCGCCCCGCTGGCAATCGCATTGCGCAGCCGCGCCTGCTCCACCGCATCGCCATCCTCGCCCAGCAATCCCATATTCCCCGCCGCCACCCGGTCCGCCACCCGGCCGAAATCCTCCCGGTCCCCCGCCCGAAACACAGTCCGCCGCGCCACCGCCAGCCCCATCCCGGCATCCAACGCCCGCGCCACAACCGGCACCTCGCCAAAGCTCGCGCCTGGGACAAATCCAACGCCAACACGCCGGCCGGGCAAGCTTCCATCCATCGAATCGTTCCTTCGCGCCCATCGCCGTTCGGGTCTACGAAACAACATATTGTGGTCAAACCACCGCGTCACCTACCATATATCGCATAGCTCCCAGCGCGGGCATTCCCCCAGCGTGGCCCTCGGCGACCAAAATCCCGCGCAACCAGGCCAGAAAAAACAGCCAAGAGTCTTCTTTTTGTGAACAAAAAGAAGCAAAAAAACTTCATCCATGAAGCACGTCCGTCATCCCGCGCCGTCCGCCCGGCGCCGGAACCTCGTTAGGGCTTGGCGAACTTCAGCACGAACTCATCCTTCGGCATCGCCGGCTCCGGCGTGTTCTTGTCGCGCGGATCAGCCGGATTGCGCAGGAAATTCCCCTCCGCCACCAGCCTGAATCCCGCCGCCTCAACCTCCTGGCGCAGGAACGCCTCCTCGATCCGGTGCAGCGTCCCCGCCTCGGAAATCCCCGTTCCCGCCCGCCCCGCATGATCCGCCAGGATATATGTCCCGCCCGGCTTCAACGCCCGGAACACCGCCCGGTTCATCGCCGCCCGATCCACCCCCATATGCCCGAGATCGTGATAGTTGAAGATCAACGTCACCATATCCACCCGGCCTTCAGCCAATTCCGCCGGAAACGGGTCCTCGAACACCCGCACCACCGCCGTGATCGGCGCCACCGCCACCCCCGCCGCGCGCATCCGCTCCACCCGCGCCGCCAAAGCCTCCGGTGACGGGCGAAACACCGGCGGCGCCGCCGGAGCGGGCGTCACGATCTGCGGATTGCTGTTCCCCTCGGGCTGCGCCGGCCGCGGCGCATTGGCCACCGGCGGCCGGCTCTGGCCATACACCGCCCCGCCCGGCCCAACCGCCCGCGCCACCAACTCGGTCGTATACCCCCCACCAGCAAACAGATCGACCGCCACAATCCCCGGCCGCACCCCATAAAACGTCAGCAAATCCTGCGGCTTGCGGCGCAAATCATTGGTCCGGTCCCCCGGCGTCCGATCCGCACTCGCCAGAATCGCCGCCACCTGCTCGGCCGAAACCGGCTGCGCGCCCACCTCCGCCCCCAGCGCCAAAACCCCCAGCGCCACCAACCACCAGATCGGACTCTTCCGCATCGGAGTCATTCCTTCCCCACCAATTTGTCGGTTCTTCCCGTACAATTTTAACCATACTTTACCGGTGGAAAGTCCGCAAAAAAGAAGCCAAGCGGCAGGCAGAATCTTCTTTTTGTGAACAAAAAGAAGCAAAAAACTTCATCCATTAAGTCAAAAAAATCATCACCAGCGAGCCGCAAGACCCACACTGTTCGCAGCGCGATCGCTCCTTTTCCCTCAACGGATAAAGTTTTTTTGCTTCTTTTTGTTCACAAAAAGAAGACTCTCCTGCCCCTTGGCTTTTCGGCCTTCCAGGTGCACGAAGTCCAACAGGAAAAATTCGCCAAGGACTCACCCCATGACCAAAACCATCCTCTGGCCGGTAATGCAGCCGGAATTCGAACAAGTCGCCCGCGACGCCATCGGCCCCGGCTTCACCCCCATCTTCCGCCGCTCCATCGACGAAGTCACCGACGCCGACTGGGCCACCGCAGACGCCGTCATCGGCCCATACCCCGGCCCCGCCAACATCGAAAAACTCGCCAATTGCCGCATCTACGTCAAAGCCGCCGTCGGCTTCGACGAGGTCGACACCGCCCGCCTCGGCGCCATGGGCATCGCCGTCGCCAACACCCCGGATTACGGCACCCGCGAAGTCGCCGACCACGCCATCGCCCTGATGATGACCCTGGCCAAATCCATCGCCTATCACGACCAGATGCTGCGCGATGACCTCAAGACCAACTGGCGCCCCGCCCACAACCCCTTCGGCCGCCGCCTCGCCACCTGCACCTTCGGCACTGTCGGCGCCGGCCGCATCGCCACCGCCGCCATGCGCCGCGCGAGCGCCTTCGACATGGACGTCGTCTTCTACGACCCCTTCGTCCCCAACGGCTACGAACTCGCCCTCGGCGTCCGCCGCGCGGATTCCCTGGCCGAACTCATGGCCCAATGCGACTTCGTCAGCGTCCACGCCCCCCTGAACGCCGACACCAAAGGCCTCATCGGCGCCCAAGCCTTCGCCGCCGCCAAAAAAGGCCTCATCCTGGTCAACACCGCCCGCGGCGGCGTCGTCGACGTCGACGCCCTCTACGACGCCATGAAAGACAACACCGTCCTCGCCGCCGGCCTCGACGTCCTGCCCGAAGAACCCGCCGACCCCCAACGCCGCCTCATCAAAGCCTGGCAAGACGGCGAAGCCTGGCTCAAGCACCGCCTCATCCTCACCCCGCACTCCGCGTTCTACACCCCCGAAAGCATGCGCGACATCCGCTTCCTCTCCTCGCGCACCGCCGCCCGCTACCTGCGCGACAACCGCCTCGAAAACTGCGTCAACCGCGCGGCGCTGACCAATCCACGCTAAAATAATTCAAGAAAGATTCTTCTTTTTGTGAACAAAAAGAAGCAAAAAAACTTCATCCACAAGAACCCTCTCTCCCCTCGCGCTCGGGCGGGGGGAGCCGGAGGGGGGCTCTTCCTACCCCCAAACAACCGTCATCATGATCGAAGCGAAGGACCCCCGCTTTTTCCTTCCCTTCCTTACCGGATAAAGTTTTTTTGCTTCTTTTTGTTCACAAAAAGAAGACTTCCCTTCCCTTCTCCCTCTCCCTCTTTGCGGCTACCAACCCCCCATCGCCACCAGGACTCCCGCCATGCCCCACCTAGCCCGCCGCCCCTGGGTCCCCCCCGCCTGCGAAGCCCACATCCTCGACCTCGCCGCGAAAACCGCAGCCCCCGCCGACACGGTCGCCGCCCGCATCGAGGCCCT
>JANXSA010000714.1 GCA_025352915.1 Rhodospirillales bacterium
CGCGGGGCGGCGGCGGATCGCTATGAGCGGCTGGGGGCGGGGTTTATTGCCACGGTGCGCGAGGGGTTTCGCGCAGTGGCGGCGGGGGATGCGGCGCGCTGTGTGGTGGTGGATGCCGAGCCTGGGGCGGATGCGGTGGCGGCGACGGTGTTGGGGGCGGTGCGGGCGCGGTTTGGGGTGGGCGGATGAGCGGGCCGGCGCCACGAGCCAATCCCGAGCTGCTGGGGCACGAAGCCACCGAGGCGATGCTGGCGGAGGCGATCCGGGCCGGGCGGCTGCATCATGCCTGGCTGGTCACCGGGCCGGAGGGGATCGGCAAGGCGACGCTGGCGTTCCGGTTTGCGCGGCGGCTTTTGGCGGGGGGGGAGCCGGGGGATGACCTGGCGCTGCCGGCGGGGCATCCGACATTTCGCCGGGTGGCGGCGGGCAGCCATGCCGATCTGTTGACGGTGGAGCGGACGCTGAATGATCGCGGCAAGCTGCGCAGCGAAATCGTGGTCGACGATGTCCGCCGGGTGGCGGACTTCCTGCGCCGGACGCCGGCCGAGGGGGGCTGGCGGGTGGTGGTGGTGGATGGGGCGGAGGATATGAACCGCAATGCCGCCAATGCGTTGCTGAAGGTTTTGGAGGAGCCGCCGCCGCGGGCGATCCTGTTGCTGGTGTGTTCGGCGGCCGGGCGGCTGATGCCGACGATCCGCAGCCGGTGCCGGCGGCTGGCGCTTGGGCCGCTGGACGAGGATGTGGTGCGCGGGCTGTTGGTGCGCTACCAGCCCGAGCTGGACGAGGGCGATGCGGCGCGGCTGGCCGGGATTGCCGAGGGCTCGATCGGGCGGGCGCTGGCGCTGGCCGCGGGCGGCGGGGCGACGCAGGCCGGGCTGGTGGACCAGGTGCTGGGCAATCTGGACAAGCTGGACATGATCCGCGCCCATGCGGTGGCCGACGCGCTGGGGCGGGACGAGGCGGCGTTTTCGACCTTCATGGATTTGCTGGCCGCCGGGCTGGCCTCCGCGGTGCGCGATGCCGCGCGCGGGCGGGCCGACCCGGATCAGGCAAGGCTGCTGGGCGATCGGCCGCTTGCTGCCTGGGTGGATGTGTGGCACGCGCTGAAACGCTTGCAGGACGAGACCGAGGGCGCCTATCTGGACAAGCGCCAGGCGGTGGTCAGCGGTCTTTCGATGCTTGCCACCGGTACTGCGAAAGCGTCATGAAACCAAAATACTACATCACGACCCCGATATATTACGTCAACGGCGCGCCGCATATCGGGCACGCCTACACCACCATCGCCTGTGACGTGATGGCGCGGTTCAAGCGGCTGGACGGGTTCGATGTGTTCTTCCTGACCGGCACGGATGAGCACGGTCAAAAAGTGGAACAGGCGGCGGCGGCGGCGGGGATGTCGCCGCAAGCCTTCACCGACGGGACCTCGGACCTGTTCAAGGCGATGACCCAGCGGGTTGGCATATCGAACGACGATTTCATCCGCACCACCGAGGAGCGGCACAAGCTTGCCTGTGCCGAACTGTGGAAGCGGCTGGTGGATCGCGGCGAAATCTATCTCGGCGGCTACGAGGGCTGGTACGCGGTGCGCGACGAGGCGTTCTATGACGAGGACGAGCTGACCACCCGGCCCGACGGGACCCGCGTGGCGCCGAGCGGGGCGCCGGTGGAATGGGTGGTGGAGCCGAGCTATTTCTTCCGGCTGTCGGCCTGGCAGGAGCGGTTGCTGGCGTTTTATGACGCGCATCCGGACTTTATCGCGCCGAATTCGCGGCGCAACGAGGTGACGAGTTTTGTGAAGTCCGGACTGCGCGATTTGTCGGTCAGCCGGACCAGCTTCAAATGGGGCATTCCGGTGCCGGGCGACCCCGCGCATGTGATGTATGTCTGGATGGACGCGCTGACCAACTACATCACCGCCGCGGGGTTTCCGGACGAGGGCAGCGCGAAGTGGGCGTTCTGGCCGGCCGACCTGCACATGGTGGGCAAGGATATCCTGCGATTCCATGCGGTTTACTGGCCGGCCTTCCTGATGGCGGCGGGGATCGCGCCGCCGAAGCGGGTTTTTGCCCATGGCTGGTGGACGGTGGCCGGCGAGAAGATGAGCAAGTCGCTGGGCAATGTGCTGGACCCGCAGGAACTTTCCGATTCCTACGGGCTGGATTCGCTGCGGTATTTTCTGTTGCGCGAAGTGCCGTTCGGCAATGACGGCACGTTCAGCCGCAAGGCGCTGATTTCGCGGTTGAATGTGGAGCTGGCGAACGATCTTGGCAATCTGGCGCAGCGGTCGCTGTCGCTGATTGCGCGCAACTGCGAGGGCAGGCTGCCGGATCAGGGCGCGCGCACCGAGGACGATGCCGAGATCCTGGCGGCGGCGGCCGCATTGTTGCCGGCGGTGCGGACGCAGATGGAGCGCCAAGGGTTCGGCGATGCGTTGGAGGAAATCTGGCGGGTGATCCGGGCGGCCAACGCCTATATCGACCGCCAAGCGCCCTGGGCGTTGCGCAAGACCGATGTCGTGCGGATGGCGGATGTGTTGCGGGTGCTGGCGGATGTGATCCGCAGCGTGGCGACGCTGTTGCAGCCGGTGATGCCGGAGAAGACGGCGGCGATGCTGGACCAGCTCGGGGTGCCGGCGGATGGGCGCGATTTTGCCGCGTTGGCGACGCCGTTGCCGGCCGGCACGGTGCTGCCGCCGCCGGCGGGAGTGTTCCCGCGCTTTGTCGAAGAGGCCGAGTAATCCACTGATGTTGATTGATTCACATTGTCACCTGGACTATTTCCAGGGAGACGACCTCGCCGCCGTGCTGGCCCGCGCCGCCGAGGCCGGGGTGGGCGAGATGGTGACCATCGGCACAAGGCTGGAGCGTTCGGCCGAGATGCGGGCGATCGCCGATGCGCATCCGAATGTGTGGTGCACGGTCGGCGTGCATCCACACAATGCCGGCGCCTTGCCGGTGCCGTCGCCCGAGGCGATTGTGGCGGAAACCGGGCATCCCCGGGTGATCGGGATCGGTGAGTCCGGGCTCGACTACTTCTATGACAAAGCGCCGCGCGACCTGCAGCAGGCGAGTTTCCGGGCGCACATCCGGGCGGCCCAGATGTCCGGCCTGCCGCTGTGCATCCATGCGCGCGATGCCGATGACGACATTGCCGCCATTTTGGGCGAGGAAACGATGGCGGGCGGGGCGTTTCCGTTCCTGCTGCACTGCTTCAGCTCGACGCGCGCGCTGGCCGAGGCGGCGCTGGCGCTGGGCGGGTATGTCAGTTTTTCCGGCATTCTCACATTCCCGAAATCCGGGGAAATCAGGGATATCGCGCGCGATGTTCCGCCGGATCGGCTGCTGGTGGAGACGGACGCGCCATACCTCGCGCCGGTGCCGTTCCGGGGAAAACGCAACGAGCCCGGCTATGTCGCCCATACCGCGCTTGTGCTGGGCGAGGTGCATGGCATGGGTGCGGCGGCGATGGCCGGCCTGACCACTGCCAATTTCCGCAGGCTGTTCCAGAAAGCAGCGTGATGCGGGTAACGCTTTTGGGCACTGGCGGGTCCGCCGGTGTGCCGACCCTTGGCGGGCTGGACGGCGCCGGCGATTGGGGCACCTGTGACCCCCTCGAACCGCGCAACCGCCGCAGCCGGACCAGCATCGCCATCCAGACGGGGCAGGGGGCGGAACAGCGCACCCTGCTGGTGGATACCGGGCCGGATATGCGCGCCCAGTTGCTGGCGGCCGGCATCGCCCGCGTCGACGCCATTCTCTACACCCACGCCCATGCCGACCACATCACCGGGCTGGATGACGTGCGCATCCTCAACCGGATCGTCGGCCGGCCGATCGAGGCGTTTGGCAGCCAGGCGACGATGGATGAGATCATCGCGCGTTTTCCGTATGCGTTCCGCCCGTGGCAGCCGCCGGGCTTCTACCGCCCGGTGATCGCGCCGGTGATCGTGGCGCCGGATGCCGAGTTCGCACCCGCCGGCATCCCGGTGCGGCTGTTCGAGCAGGACCATGCCACGGTGCGCACGCTCGGGTTGCGAGTCGGCGCGTTCGGCTATTCCACTGATGTCGTGCGGCTTGATGAGCGGGCGTTCGAGGTGCTGGCGGGGGTGGATACCTGGGTGGTCGGGTGTTTCCAGCGCGGGCCGCATCGGACGCATGCGAAGCTGGCGGAGGTATT
>JANXSA010000738.1 GCA_025352915.1 Rhodospirillales bacterium
GGCCTCGATGCCCCCCTGAGCCGAAGGCCCTTATGAATCGAGGTCCAGGGTCTCGGACCCTGGTGGGGTCCAGGGGCAAAGCCCCGGCCTTGCTGACGTCGCTCACGGCTTTGCGGTTTGTTGCGGGCTGGGGTGGCGGTATGGTGGTGCTGGGATTTGGCATGGGGATTTTTGGCATGGGCATTGCGACCCGGTTGCGTGGTGTTGCTTTGGTGGCGGGATTGTTGGTGCCGGTATCGGCGGTGGCGCAGGTGCCGGCGTTGCCCAGCGAGCAGGGGGCGAAGGAGATTGCCGACGCGGTGCGGTCCTGGCTGGAGCGCCAGACGGCCAATCTGGTCGACTTGTCGGCGTTGTCGCTGCGGGTTTTGCCGGAGGGCGAGAGCTATCGGCTGGAGTTGCCGTTTGGGGGCAGCTACTTCGACAATGCCCTGGTGCTGGGTGATGGCGCCGCGGTGGCCACGGTGAAGCCGCTCGACGGCGGGCGGTGGTCGATCGTGAACATCACCTTGCCGCCGGCGCTGCGCGGCGAGGTGCGCAACATCAAGGACGGCCAGGCCTCGATCATGGACATTACGATCGGCAACCAGCAGACGACGGGGGTTTACGATCCGTCGCTGGCCACGCCTTCGACCTATATCACCACCATCAGCGACTACCGGTCCGAGGTGCGCTCGGCTGGCGGGGTGCAGAGCTCGCGCATCGGCAAGATATCCGGCCGGTCGGAATGGCTGCCGACCGGTCCGGGCCGGGTGACGATCCAGGGTGACAGCACTCTGGAGGACTACACCAGCCTCAGCCCGCTGCCGGACGGCGAACAGGTCAAGGTCACGATCGAGCGGATTGGCGGGGCCACGCGGATTGAGAATTTCGACATCGACAGGATGGGCGCGCTGTTGCGCACCGCCTTCGAAGTGGGGGCCAAGGCCGGGGGCAATTCGGGTGGCGCCAAGGGCGCGCGCCCAGGGGGCAAGACCGAGGGGAAGGCCGAGGGCAAGCCAGAGGGCAAGCCAGCGGACAAGGCGGTAATGATCCGGCTGCTGGATCAGATCTTCGCCATGATGGATGCGATGGAGACCGATCAGACCTATGAGAACATCCGCGTCGAGGGCGGGCCGTTGTTTTCCGGCAGCTTGCGCCGCTTCGGCTTGGGGTTCGCCGCCGGTGCGCCGGGCGGCAAGATGGAGGTGAAGCTGCGGCTGGCGCTGGAAGGGCTGGAATCGCCGATGATCCCGCCCGGCCCGTGGCTGGAATTCATCCCACACAAGCTGACGCTGACGCCCAAGGTCGCCGGCCTGCCCAAGGAAGCGGTGATGACGCTGTTGCGCCGGGCGATCGAAACCGAGGGCCGCGAGATCGCTGAGGACGGCATGGCGTTGCTGGCCGATCATCCGGTGGAACTGGCGATCGAAGACCTGCTGATCGACCTGGGCCCGTTGCGGCTGAAGGGCCAGGGATCGCTGATCGTCTCGAGCCCGCAGGAGGCCGGCGGCGAGGCGGAATTGCGGGCAACCGGGTTGGACGCGCTGATCCGCCGGGCCAACGCGGTGCCGGAACTGAAGATGGCAGCGCCGGTGCTGATCTTCCTGAAGGGCATCGCCAAGCAGGAGGGCAATGAGTCCGTTTGGTCCATCACCTATGCCGACAAGAAGGTGATGGTGAATGACACGGATCTGTCGGATTTGATGCCGTCGAAGTGACAGGGCGGCGCCCGGATTGATCGTTTTGGCCGCCGGTGCAGCGCGCCGGGCATCCGCAGCCGCGCCGGCCGCATGAACCATCTTGCAACCCGCCCGCACCGACGCGACCATGGGCGGGAAGGAGACAGCGATGCCCGTGATCGAGATCTACACCCAGGACTGGTGCGGCTTTTGCGCCCGCGCCAAGCAATTGCTGGACCGCAAGGGCGCCACCTACCGCGAGATCGACGCCCCGAACGGCACGCCGGAGCGCGCCGAGGCCACCGCGCGCTCCGGCGGGCGCGGCACGGTGCCGCAGATCTTCATTGGCGGCGCGCATATCGGCGGCTGCGATGAGCTGGTCGCGCTGGAGCGCGCCGGCCAGCTCGACACCTTGCTGGCGGGATCGCCATAATCGCGCCACCGCCCGGCCAAACGTCGCCCGGCCAGATGTCGCCGGGGCATACATCGGCGGGGCATACGTCGGCGGGGCATATCGGGACGCTGCCCCCCGCCCTGTCGACCTGGCTCGACCTGTTGCGGCTGGCGGCAGCGTTGGTGGTGTTCCTCGGCCATGCCGGCACCCAGCGCATCTCTGCCGGGCTGTTCCACCAGGCGGTCGGCTATGGCGAGGCGGCGGTGGACGTATTTTTCGTCGTCTCCGGCTTTGTCATCGCCCATGCCACAGCCCGGCCCGTCGCCCCGCCCGGCGCGCATCGGGATGCCCGCGGATATGCCATCGGTGGATATGTCATCGCTCGGGCCGCACGCATCTATTCGGTGGTGCTGCCCTGCCTCGCCCTCGGCTGGCTGATGGACGCCCTCGGCCCCGCGCTGGACCCCGCCCTGTATGCCGCCGCGCCGCATTTCACCGGCCCCGCCGGCCCGGCGGAGCTGGCTTCCAGCGCGCTGTTCCTCGACCATGTCTGGTTCCGCGCCGCCCAGCCGGGCAGCAACCTGCCGTTCTGGTCGCTTGCCTTCGAGGCCTGGTACTATCTCGCCTTCGGCCTGCTGGTGTTCGCGCCGCGCCCGTGGAACTGGCTGGCTGCCGCCGCCGCCATGGCGCTGGCCGGACCGAAGATCGCCATGCTGTTCCCGCTCTGGCTGCTCGGCGTTGCCTGCCAGCGCCAGTCTGCCCGCGGGCCACTCCCGCCCGCCGCCGGCTGGGTGCTGCTGCTCACCCCCCTGCTGGTCCTCGCGGTCTGGGACCCGCGCGGCCAGGCCTGTGTCCCCTACTTGCCGTTCACCGCCGACCCCCGATTCGTCTGGGCCCTTGCCCACGATTACGGCATTGGGCTGCTGGTGGCGGCCCAACTGCTGGGCGTGCATGCCCTCGCCCCGCTGCTCTGGCGCTGGCTGTGCCCGATCGCTCGCCCGGTGGCGTGGCTCGCCGGCGCCTCCTTCACCCTGTATCTGCTGCACTACCCGCTGCTGCATTTCATCGCCGCCGCCACGCCCTGGCCGGACGCGCATTGGGCCAACCGCACCCTGGTCTTCGTACTGCCCCCGCTCATGGCCCTGGTCGTCGCCGAGGTCACCGAACGCCGCCGCACCGCCTGGCGCCGCGCCATCGCGGTGCTGGTGGGACAGCGATGATCGCTGCAGGCGCTGGGCGGAATGCTCGGCATGCGAGGGGGGCAGGCAAGCCTGCGGCGCAAAGACCCCGTTAGACGGCGGCACCCACCTCCGCTAGCCTCCCGCGACGACGAAGGGGAAACGACCATGAGCGCCACCAAGGGCCGCCCGCTGGACGGGCTGCGCGTCATCGACATGACCACCACCATCGCCGGGCCGTACTGCGCCCGGCTGCTCGCCGATGCCGGCGCCGAGGTGATCAAGATCGAATCCCCCGACGGCGAACTCACCCGCCACCGCCCGCCCGTCCGCAACGGCGCCAGCACCTCGTATGGCGGGCTCAACGCCGGCAAGCGCAGCCTGGTGCTCGACCTCAAGCAGGCATCCGCCGTCGCGGCGGTGCGCCGCCTCGCCGCCAGCGCCGATGTGCTGGTGGAGAATTTCCGCCCCGGCGTGATGGACCGCTTCGGCCTCGGCCATGCCGGGCTGCTGGCCGCCAACCCCAGGCTGATCTACTGCGCCATTTCCGGTTTCGGACAGACCGGCCCGTCATCGCAGCTGGCGGCCTATGCCCCAGCGATCCACGCCTCCTCCGGCTTCGACATGGCCCACATGGCCTACCAGCCCGATCGCACCATGCCCGACTATTGCGGCATCTACATCGCCGACGTGCTCAGCGGCACCTATGCCTATGGCGCCATCACCACCGCGCTGGTCCAGCGCCACGCCACGGGGCGGGGCCAGGTGGTCGACGTCTCCATGCTTGAAGCCATGCTCAACCTCACCCTCGGCGAGGTCCAAGGCACCCAGTTCGAGCTGCCGCCGCCGCCGCCGCGCCACATGTTCGGCCCCGTCGCCACAAGGGACGGCTACGTCCTGCCCGCCATCGCCAGCGAGCGCACCTTCCAGAACGCGGCAAAAGCCTGTGGCCGCGAAGACTGGATCACCGACTCGCGCTTCGAGAAATACCCCGACCGGCGCCGCAACTGGGGTGCCTTCATGGACGAAATGGAAGCCTGGACCCGCACCCTGCCCACCAGCGACGTCGAAACCGCCTTCAACCGCGGCG
>JANXSA010000743.1 GCA_025352915.1 Rhodospirillales bacterium
ATGACTCAGATGATCCTTCCGCACCCTCAAGTCTAAATTCCCGGGGGGTAGATGTCTCATCTTCATTGGCACGGAGGGTCGCGGAAAAACGAGACGCTGTTCATCACGGTCTTTCGGGTGAACGACGGCATGGAGTTCGAGAGCGGGCACGGCGATATAAAATATGCATCACCTCGTCTGGGGTGGACTCGTGAATTGCTAAAATACGAGATCGGGCACGCTTTTGGAGCCCGCTCAGTCGAGATCGTCGGTCTGCCGGAACAGGCATTGCCCAATGTGCTGTCTACCAAGGCAAGGCTCAATCCGGCGCCAGACTTGCCATCGACCAGGCCAGCCCGGAATCCCGCAAGGCCACATCATCCGATCTCGGGAACTCGGCCATAGGCGCCGAGGAACTCCGGCTCCCCGTAGTCACCAGCATCTTCATCCGCGACGACGCGAACAATGTGCGCGCCAAGGACGATCCCACCAGCCATCGCTTTCTCGGCCCGTCGCTCGGCATCCGCGGCGTTGCGGCAGGCCACCGGCTGACCGGGCGTCAGTACGCCGCGCCTGCCCTGGATGTAGGGTTGGAAGATGATGCGTTCTGTCGCCGCCATGGGGAGCCTCCTGGTAGATTGGGTGAAGGTTGATCAGCCTGCCCGTCCGGGCGCGTTGGCCAAGGCCTCGGGATTGATGCGACGCCACAGCGGGATCAGCTTCTTCTTCACGGTGCTGGTCGAGGGTGGCTTGGTGGCGTGCTCGGCGAACCACTGGTCCATCTGGCGCACCAAAGCCCCCTGGGATTGCGGGAGACCGTCGACGAACACCACGGCGCACACCTCGACCCAGAACGCGTCCCAGTCGAACTGTGACCGTGCGCCGCGCCGCACAGGCTCATCGGCGATCAGCGCAGCGGTCACCGGCCTGACACCGGCACTCAGCCCAGTTTACCGACCGGCGACCTTGGGATAATCCCTTTTTGAACTGATCGTGGGTCGTCCGTGAACAACCCTCGTCTCAGACGGCTGGCCATCACGGAAGCACGATAGCCACCCAACCTGAAGTTCGGCGACCGTGATAGGCCGGGAGAAATGCTTGAACTTTGCCAACTCGTCAACGATCGCCGTGTTGGTCAACGAATTGGTGGAAAGAGAGCGTGTAGATCGGTTATCCGCGCGGCCGCTGCCTCACCCAATCCAACGCAAGCGGCTTCATCAAAACCGGCAGCGTCATCTCTGCCGGCTGCCGCCCCTCGACGATGGCCTCGACGATCTCCGGCGCCAGCAGCGTCAGCCGCAGGATATCCCCGGCATAGGTCCGATCGATCTTCTCCGCCCGCGAGATGTCGCTGACGGAGCCGTAACGCCCGTCCTCCAACATCCGACGCCACCGGAACGCCCGCGCCAGCGCTTTTAACAGAGCTGGATCGGCGGTTGTGCGGTGCTGCCGCGGTGCCCCCGGCAAGACAGAGCCGTCCGGCGCCACCACGATCTTGCGCCCACCCCGCTTCTTGATGACCAGCGGCACTCGCACCGTGATGATGAATGCACTCATCACGCGGCCTCACGCACCCGGCGCCGCGGTGCGAGGTCCTGCACCAGCCCGGTCAGCCCCTCCACCTTGAGGCGGATATCGAGCCCGGTCGGCCCGACCGTCACCCGCTCCACCAACAGTTGTACCAGGCGCGCCTGCTCCGCCGGGAACAGCTCTTCCCACATCGGCTCCAGTTGCTCCAGTGCCTCTCGGATTTCGGTTTCGGTCACGTCAGGTGCTTCCTCGCGGGCGGCGCGCCAGGTGCCGACGATCACCTCCGGCTGTCGCACCAGGGCCCTGATCTGCGTCAGCACCAGCTGCTCGATCTCGGCCGCGGCTATGCGGCGCACGAGGTCCGGATGTGGCGATCCCTGATCCTTCAGCACCGCTTGACCGGGGGTGGCGCCGTTCGATTGCCCACTGGTGGGAATTCGAAACCCAACCACCGGCCAACGGCGCATTCTCCGCGGCCCCACGACCGGTCGCGGAGGGCATTTCGGGGCGATCGCCGCGCATCGCAACTATCTGCGTGATATAGGAATATGGTCTGCATGTCGGTGGGGGTGAGAGCATGGGTTTCCCGCACATGATGTCCTGCTATCTATCTACCGGGCGCCGCGCCGGAATTTCTCACGGGGGCATGTGGAGGGGTTCAGCGCACATTCCGGCGCTCATCATCGACGCAGAATGTCGGTCGCCCGAGACGCTTTGCAAGTAACAAATGCCGCCCTTTGCCTGCGGAGAAATTCCGCATGTCCCGAGTGGGTAGGCAAACGCGAATGCAAACCGCCTCCGAAGTCTCTAGGTTATACCGCGCGCTTTGGGTGGCATCGATTCCGTCGATCTTTCCGTCGAGCGTAGAGAAACGTAGTCCAGCGTATGAATGACGCTCTTGTGCCGAGATCACTGCGGTGCCATTTTTGGCAGGCACAAAGCCGCGCCCGACTGGCTCGGCGCGACCGAACTAAACCCACCGCATAGGCCCCCATCCGGCCACCGATCCGCATCGCGCCCAATTGCGCGGTCACCCGATGCTGCCACCAACGTGAGATGGAAATCCTGTCTCGTGCGTATAGGAGATGCAGGAGATTGCCCTCGCCGAAGGCCTGCCAGCCCGCGACGGCACCTCCATCCCGTCATCCGTCGACCCCAGGGGGATGCTGCATGATCGCTATGGACCATCGCCATCCAGCCCATCCGGTTCCGGCTATTGCGCCAGCCCGCGGGGTGCAGGCATGACCGGCGACCTGCGCGATCTCCGCCGGGCGCTGATCGGCAACTGGACCGGCCTGCTGCGTGACCTACTCGGCCCACCCAGCCGCAAGAGCGCGCGGCAATGGCGCTGGAACAAGCGCGGCAGCCTGTCCGCCGCGATCGCCGGCCCGAAGGCTGGCACCTGGTTTGACCATGAGGCCGGATGTGGCGGCGGGCCACTGGAACTGATCGCCCGGCAGCACGGCGGCAGTTGGCGCGAGGCGGCCGATTGGGGGCGCCGCTGGCTTGGCTGGCCCAACTGGGACGAACGCCGCGGCCATGGCGCCGGCATCCGCATCGCCGCCGAGGGCGAGGACGACGCGCCCGTGCTGGTGCCAGCGAACGACCTGGAGCCGGATCCCGAGGTGCAGCGCCGCCATGCCGCACGGCGCGCCGCCCAGGCAACCTGGGACACCGCCACGCCGGCCGATCCCTGCCATGGCTACCTGCAGCGCAAGGGTGTTGCACCCCGCGACCTGCGCATGGACCGGCATCGCGGGCTGATCATCCCGCTGGTCGACCTGGACGGCACCATCCACAGTTTCCAGCGCATCGAGGAGGACGGCAGCAAGCGCTACCTGGCTGGCGGCGCCAAGGCGGGCCATTTCGCGGTGATCGGCGGTTCGCTCGACGACGCCTCGACCATCCTGGTCTGCGAGGGCTGGGCCACCGGGGCATCCGCCCACGCCGCCACCAACCTACCGGTGGTAGTTGCGATGGACGCCGGAAATCTACGGCAGGTTGCACCTATCCTGCGGGAGCGCTTCGCCGCCGCGCTCATCGTCCTGCTCGCGGACAACGACAACAAGCCTGGCCGCCGCGACAATCCCGGCGTCACCGCTGCCACCGCCGCCGCGCGTGCCATCCGGGGCCTCATAGCCGTCCCAATGGACCCTGGCGATTTCAACGACCTCGCCTTGGCAAAGGGGCTGGGTGTCGCTCGCATCGTCATCGATGCCGCCTCGCCACCGCCGCCGCAGATCGGCACCTATCCCCGGCCCAGCCTGGACACACCCTCCGCGCGCCAGGCTCTCGATGGGCTGGTCGCCCGGTTCATGGGAGAGGTCGTCGCCTACTGGACCACCGATCCGCTGGATGCCGATTTCGGCATGGCTATGGCGAACCTGACGACCGCCGCGGATGGCGCGGATATCGACGCCGACACCAGCGACGAGGATGATTGGAGCGTGTTCGACCTGCCGAGCATGTTCCAGCCCTGGGAGGCGAGCGGCTGGCGCCATGGTGATGCCCGAGCGCGCGGCCGAGCATGCTGATCGATCTCAACCTTCCACCGCCGCCACCGCGGCTGGCCCTGCCGGTGATGGTCGGGCTGGGAAAGACCACCGCCGCCCAGCGCGCCATCGCTGAAATGACCCTCTCCGGTGCGCTCGGCCGCCGCAAGGTCGTCGTCGGCGTGCCACGGCTCGACCTGGCCGACGAGCAGTGCCACGCCTTCAAGGCACTCGGCCTTGAAGCCATGGTCTGGCGCGGGCGCAACGCCGCCGATCCCAGGGCCAGGGATTCCGAGGTCCTGATGTGCCGCGATCCCTCGGCACCCGCCGACGCCATCGAGGTGGAGCAGGTCGTCGAGCAATCCTCCTGCAGGGTCACTCGCGACGGCGTCACCCATGTCTGCCCGTTCTTCGAGACCTGCGGCTATCAGGCGCAGAAAAAGCCGGCCAAGCGGGCACGGGTGATCCTTACCGCCCACGACACGCTGTTCCACATCGCGCCACGCGCCATCGGCGGTGTCGGGCTGTTGGTGCTCGACGAGGGATTCTGGGCCGCCGGGCTGCGTGGCCTCGACGGCAAGATGGTGATCACGCTCGACGGGCTGCGACCCACCCTGGCGACGGTGCAGTGCTACACCGCGGCCAATCGCGAGCACACCGACAACACCGCCGATCTCGCCGCCTATCGCGGCAAGCTGTGGCACGTGCTGGCCAATGCGCCGGACGGGCCCATCTCGGTGGCCGCCCTGAGGTCGACCGGGCTGACCCCAGAAATGTGCCGCACCGCCGCCGGCCTGGAGCACCGCCGCATGCGCGATCCCGGCCTGCTGCCCGGCATGGACCCGATCGAGCGCTCCCGCCGCATAGCCAAGGTCATGCCCGAGCCAGGCGAGTCCTGGGCACCGCCGCGCCGCGCCGCAGCCATGTGGCGGCTGTTCGCCGAGGCGCTGGAGCACGACCACGACGCGGCCGGCGCCGTGGTGTTCAACGCCATGACAGAGAATGGCACCGCCCGATCCCTGCGGCTGCGCTGGCGCGCCGACCTGCGCGTCGGCTGGGGTGGTCAGGGACCCATCCTGCACCTGGACGCCACGCTGCGCCCGGACCTGGTCACGCCCTTCATCCCCGACATCACCGTGGAGCCACCGCTGATGGCGACCGAGCCCTATGTCCATGTGCGTCAGATCCTGGGCGCGCCGACCAGCGCCAGCGCCCTGACACCGAACTCCGACGCACCCAGGCGACAGCGCGATGCGGCCGCCACCCATCTGCGCGAGATCGCCACGCTGATTGCCCTGCGCGCCACCGCCATGCGCGGACGCAGCCCCGCCCCGCCGGACCTGCTTGTGATCGCCCAGAAGGCCGCGATCGATGCGCTGCGGAAGCACGACCTGCCATGCAACGTGGACCTGGCGCACTTCAACGCGCTCAGCGGCATGGATGGCTGGCGCGACGTCGCGGGGCTGATGGTCCTGGGTCGTACCCTGCCGGCCCCGGCCACCGTCGAGGGCATCGCCGCCGCAATCACCAACCGCGTGCCCGTCACCAGTCGTGGCGAGGTGGCTTGGTGGTACGCGAGCGCCGAGCGGCAGATCAACCTGGCCGATGGCGGGGTGCATGCCGTCGCTGGCGAGATGCATGCCGACGCCACAGCCGAAGCCGCACGATGGAGCATCTGCGAGGGGGAACTGGTTCAGGCGCTCGGGCGTGGCCGCGGCGTGAATCGGACGGCCGAAACCCCACTGGAGATCGACCTGCTCACCGACGTCGTCCTGCCGATCACGGTGGACGAAATACTGGCCTGGGACGACGTCCGGCCCAGCCGGCACGACATGATGGCGGCAGCAGGGGTGGAACTCGAGAACGCCGCCGACATGGCGAAGGCCTTCCCGGACCTCTGGCCGAGCCACGATGCGGCCCGGAAGCAACTGCAGAGGAGTGGGACAAATTGCTATTATAGGACTCTCTATAATAGCGAAATGTCCCACTCCTCTTCAGTTGTGGCCTACCGGCCGGCCGGGGCCGGACAGAAGGACCGGCAGGCCCGGTTCGACCTTGGGCTGATCCCCAATCCCCGCGCCTGGCTGGAACAGCGGCTCGGGCCGCTCGCCCACTTCGAGGTGATCGACGGGGCCATGCCGGACACCACACCCGGCGCCCCTGCTGGTGATGGGACCGTGGCAGTCGAAGGCGCTGGCATTGCAGCCAGCCCGCCGGCCCAGAGCCCGGTCGCCGGCATTGCCGATCCCGCACCCTGTGCACCGGACCACACCGCCGGCGGGCCAGACGTGATCCCCGACCTCGCTGCCGCACGGGCTCGGCTCACGGACATCAGCGCCCGCCTCGATGCCACCATCCACCAGCGCATCGCCAACGACCGTGCCCGCCTCGCGGCACTGTCGGCACGCCTTGAAGCCGCCAAGCCCACCACGGCCGCGGCCTGACCCGCGTCGCCATCGCGACGCACCCCCCCCGACATCACCGCCCCCTGGCTGCGCCAGGCCATCACCAACGAGGCTACACGGCGCTGGGGACGGCGCCAGGGAGGCATGCACCATGGCCGGTAACCGCGAGACCAGGCGCGCCACAAAACCCGCTGAGGACCTCGCCAAGCCCTCGCGCTGGCGCACGCAGCACGACCCCGTCACCGCGCCGCTCCGCGGCACTGACCCGGAGACGGGCCGGCCCGTTACCCATCGCCGGATCATCGACACGCTGGGGCAGATGCTGGCCAACGGCAGCATCACCCCGGCAATGCACGAAGCCGGATGCATGTTCCGCACCCAGTTCCGCGCCGCCATGCTGGACGGCATGCGTGTCTCCGCCCTGGTCCGTGTCAGCGGCGGTGGTGACGACGGCCCAACCGAACGGCAAGCCGCGGCTCGCCACCGCGTGGCCGACGTCCTGGGCCTGTTCGGCGGCACCGACACCGCCTGCGGCAGCTGCCTGTGGCACGTGGTCGGGATGGAGTGCTCGGTGCGGGAGTGGGCCGGCCGGCAGGGCTGGGGTGGGCGGTCGATCAACCACGTGCAGGGCCAGGGCATCCTGGTGGCGGCGCTGAACGTGCTCGCCGTGCACTACGGCTTGGTGCCGCGGTCGATGGTGGCGTGATAGGTGGCTGCGGCGTCCTGGCCTGGCGCTGGGTCGGGGCGCCGCGGCTGCCGCACGCGAGAATTCTGCATGTAGATCAATGGCCTATCGGAAATCGACAGGACGCACGCGAAAGGCGATTGCAGCGATGGAACCGCTCGCGGTAGATTCTACCCACGATCGAAGTGGTGGGTTGGTGGCGAGAGCCACATCGGACGCCGGACAACAGGTTGAATATCAAACAAGCAACGATTGAAGAACAAACAAGAATACTTCGAAGTATAGATTATCGATTGCTTGGTTCCTTCCTGGCGAATACTTATGCGGGGGGCGAGAGCGCGATAGACCGCTAGCGACAGACCGAAAACATGGTTGCCAGTTGCCACTACTTCCGTTTGATATCAATCGCTTGGGTGCGAACCATGGTTGCCAAGGCTCGCAGTCCTACATGGCATGGTTCGCACTGGTTTTGAGCGTTCTCAATGACTTGAGTGCGAACCATGGTTGCCAAGGTTCGCAGCCCCACCTGGCATGGTTCGCAGTGGTTTTGAGCGTTCTCAATACTTTGCGTGCGAACCATGGATCATCGCGGTTCGCCCGCCTGCCCCGGGTGTGGTTGCCAGTTGGCAGCACAGATCCGGAAAGCCACAGAAAACAGCCATTCCGGACCAACGTCCGGTGGCAACCACCGATATCCAAGGTCGGTCACGCCGGAGCAAGCCGCCATGCCCGAGTTCACCCCTTCCACCCGTGAGGCGGCCCGTCGCCTCGGCATTTCGCATACCGCGTTGCAGAAGGCCGAGGCGGTCGGCCGCGTGGTCCGCGAGCCCGACGGACAGTGGGATATCGAGAAGACGCGCCAGCACATGACGCAAACCGCCGACCCGTTCCGTTCGCCGATGGCCCCTGTCGCGCCGGACGGGACTCCGTTCGCCCGCCTGAAGGTTGCCGAACTGGCGCTGAAGGTCGAGGCGCGGCGCTTGGCGCTGGATGAAGAGAAGGGCAAATTGCTCGACACGCGGGATGCGAACAGCGCCATCGACGAGATTGCCGGGGGTATGCGCGATGCGCTACTGAACTGGCCCGCGCGGGTGTCCGGCCTGATCGCGGTGGAGCTGGGTGCTGATCCGCATTTGATGCAGACGATCCTGCAGCAGCACATCAACGATCTGCTCACCGAGGTGGCGGATCGGTTTGATCCGCCGGAACTTGGAGTGGCCAGCCTCGAAGAGTAACCCGATCCTACGATCCATCACATGGCAGCGTAGGGGTCAGCGCGACTTGGAGGTCGATGCGCGTAGTGCGTCGAATGCGGCAGCGGCGGCGGACCAATCGGCGTCGGTGGCGTGAGCCAGGGGCTGGATCATGGTGAGCATCACCGGCGTCCTACGCGTCCAGTATCGCCCTCAAGGCGCACCAGCCAGCCGGCGAGGCCTATGCTGGCCAGGGCGGCACATGCGGCGGCTATCTCGGCATCGTCGGGTGCGGTGTTGCGCCCCAGCGTGCTGTGCCGACCGTCTCTGGCCAGCACGATCCAGCGGGCGGAGTCGTAGGCCATGGGCGGCTCCTGCGTCTCGCGCGGGGCCAGTCCTCCGCGCGTCACAGGACCATTCGCGCTGAGCGCGGCGATGAGCCAAGACAAGAGCGGCCCGGAAGATTGCGATCTTCGGGCGCGCTTCATCATCTTTGTGTCGCGACGTCGCGTCCGCAGCGGCCGGCGATCAGCCGGTCTTCTCGGCAAGCCACATTTTGATCAGCGACTGGTAGGGCACGTCCCGCTTGTTCGCCTCAACCTTGATGCGTTCCAGAAGGCCAGACGGAAGGCGGAGCGAGATCGCCGTGGTACTAGGCTTCAAATTGGCGAAGCGCACACGACGCGCCTGGCTCCAATCGACATGGCGGCTCGAATCGTTGGCCTCCCAATACGCGCGCTCCTCTGCCTCTGATGCGAAGTGCGGCACTGGCTCAGTTTTCTTCGGCATAGCGGGTCCGCTCCTTCCTACTCATGTCGCGCGCCGAGATGACCCGGATGAGTGTTCCATCCTGCCGCAGGGTGAACGTCAGGTGCAGCAGCCGGTGGGCATCCGTCCGTCCCAACGCGTGGAGCCGCTCCTCGGCTTGGCTGTGCCGTTCATCCGAACTTATCAGGAGCGGCTCGTTGAAGAACACCTGCTCGACCTCCACCTGGCCAACCGCATGCTTGTCAGCGCTCTTGCGAGCGTTGCCGGCATCCCACTCGAATCCTGTCACACGATCGAAGTCGAGCATGGGCTGTATATTACCATGATATACGACCGATGTCGCCAGCGGGATGGCAGCGATGGGCCCGGTTCCTGCCATCCTTGGCATCAGTCTGTGACCGCGTAGCGAGAGTAGGACCCGCGTGCGCCCTCCTTGTTGGGGCCGGCCATGCGGACTCGCTCCAGGGTATCGACCTGGATGCCCTTCTTCTTCAGCCCGGCAAGGAAGCCGCGGACGGTGTGGCTGGCCCAGCCGGTCGTCTCGGCGATCTGCGCCACCGTGGCACCTTCGGCGCGTCGGAGCATCGTCAGCACCGCCTCCTGCTTGGTGCCCTCCCGCGGCTTGCGCGGCGCGCCGGGTTGGCCGGCGTGGCGGGCGGACTTGGTGGCCAGGGCGGCGCGCAGGGCATCCATCGGGGCCTCGAGGGCTGCAATGATGTCCGTCTCGCGGTTGGTCTCGTCCATCCAGGCGGCCAGCACCGCCGCGGCGGCGTCGCGCAGGTTGGCGCGGGGCGCGGCCCCGGGCGCGGTGTGGGCGGCGTCGAGGGCGTCGGCGACTGCCAGGGCCTCCGCCTGCACCGAAGCCGCGTCGGGCGCCGTGGGCGCGTCGGTGGCGGAAGTATCGGCCCCCGGCTCGCTGCCGGGCGGGGCGAGGTTCAGGGCGCGCAAGCCGGTGTCGGTCAGGGCGAGGGTGGTCAGCATCAGGCCGGTTGCGGTGCTCTCGATGAGCAGCGAGCCGTCGCCGAGGCGGTAGTCGCCCTTGGTCTCGGTGATCAGCCCCTCGCGCAGCAGGGCCTCGATCATCTTGTGACGTGCGGCGGTGGGCAGCTTGCGGTGGAATTCGAGGCGGCGGTCCGGGCGCTCGGCGGCGCGGGTCAGGACGATGGTGGCGGCGGGGGAGAGGTTCATCTGCGTGCTCCTTGTGGCGGCTCCCGACCATCGGGCGCCTGCTACTGCCTGGAGCCCCGCCGGGCAGAACCCGGTCGGGGCGGTGGCGGAGCGGGATGGCTTACTCGGCGGTGTCGGCCTCGATCTCGGCGTGCAGGACGTAGCCGGTGAGGTAGGGAAGCCCGCGGGGGATGCCGGTCTCGTGGGCGGTGGTGCGGGAGATGGTCCAGCCCATCCAGCGCGCGGTGGCGGCGGCGATGGCGTCCGCGATGGTCTTGCCGGCAGACAGTTCGTTGCTCACGTCGTCGGCGAAGTGGCGGCCGTGGCGGCTGTCGAGGAATGCTTGGACCGTCGCGGCATGGAGGCTGGTGGCGTTGCTGATCGCGTTGATGGCGAGCGGCCACGCCGTCTCTGCATCGCCATGGTGGCTAATGGTGCCGAAGAACCCCCACTCGCGGTTGTGGGTCTGCGGGATCTCGGTGTTGCTGGCCATCTCTGCTGCTCCTGTCTGGCGGGGCCTGGTCCCCTGCGCGTGATGCACACTTCGCGCTGGGGCGGGACTGAGCCAAGTCAGATTGAGTGATCATTGATTTCTTTGATCGCACGATGCCGATTACATCATGACGTTGGCTGCATCATCGCATGATCGCGCGACGGGGCGCGGGTCCCCATCGTGCCTGCACGATGGGAAGCAGAGTCGCCGCCATGCCGGAACTGACCCCTTCCACCCGCGAGGCGGCCCGCCGCATCGGCGTCACCGAGACCGCACTGCGCAAGGCCGAACAGACGGGCCGCATCACCCGCGAGCCGGGCGGCCAATGGGACGTGGGCAAGACCCGACGCCGCATGGTCGAGACCGCTGATCCCATCCGCTCGCCGCTGGCGGCCAATCCCGGTGTCTCGGCCGACGCCACGCCGTTCGCCCGCCTGAAGGTCGCGGAACTGGCGCTGAAGGTCGAAGCGCGGCGCCTGGCGCTTGACGAGGAG
>JANXSA010000749.1 GCA_025352915.1 Rhodospirillales bacterium
GGGAGTGGCAGATGTCGGATAAGTTGTTGGGAATGGCTGGCAAGTCGATCATGGTGATCGGTGGCGGGCAGGGAATGGGCGAGAGCACCGCCCGGTTCCTCGCCATGGCCGGGGCCGATGTCGCGGTGGTGGATGTGGTGGCGGAGCGGGCGGAGAATGTCGCGCGCTCGGTGCAGCATCTCGGGCGGCGCGGGGTTGCGGTGGTGGGCGACGTGCTGGACGATGCGCAGGTTGGGCGGATTGTGGCCGAGGCCGAAGCCAAGCTGGGCGGACTGGACGGCATGGTGGCGATCGTGGGCGCGGCGGCGTTCGAAAGCGTTTTGGAGATGTCGCCGCAGACCTGGGATTTCGAGTTTGTGCGCAACTTGCGTTACGTCTTCACCACGTCGCGGGTGGTGGCGGCGAGCATGATTGGGCGCGGGGTGCCGGGCGCAATCGTGTGCATTGCCTCGGTGGATGGGATGCAGGGTTCGCCGATGCATGCGGCCTATGGCGCGGCGAAGGCCGGGCTGATCAACTTGGTGCAGAGCATGGCGGCGGAATGGGCCGGGCATGGCATCCGGGTGAACGCGATCGCGCCCGGGCATATCGTGACCCCGCGGCTGTATGACACGCCGGCGCGGGTGGAATGGTACCGCAACAGCGTGATCCCGGCCGGGCAGCGCGGCACCACGGATGATATCGGTAAGGCAGCTTTGTTCCTGTTGTCCGACCTCGCGGGCTACGTCACCGGTGTGACGCTGCCGGTGGATGGCGGGTTGATGGCGGCCAACCGGGTGAATGCCGGCACGACGTTCCGCAATACGGCGGGGTAGCCGCAAGGGTCGTGTTTGGTCAGCCGCGCGCCCAGGCGATGGCGGCCAGGGCAAGCGCGTCGATGGTGTCGATGGTTGGCACCGGCAGGGTTTCGTGCGGGCCGGCGAGGATGCCGAGCGGGATTTCGGTGCAGCCGAGCACAACCGCTTGGGCGCCGCGGGCGGCCAGGGACGTCACGATTTCGGCCAGTGGGGCGTAAGCCTCGGCGACCTTGTTGGCCTTGACCAGGCCGATGGCCGGGGTGACGCGGGTGGCCATTTCGTCGTCGGATGGGGTCAGGCAGGTCCAGCCCTGGGATTCCAGTCGGTCCTGGTAGAGCCGCATGCGCAGGGTGGCGGCAGTGCCCATCAGGCCGATGGTGCCTTTTGCTGCGACCTTGCGCAGTTCGGCGGCGGCGGCGTCGACGATGTGCAGGATCGGCAGGCCCTCGGCGGCCATCGCGTCGTACCAGCCATGGGCGGTGTTGCAGGGGATGGCGATGGCGTGGGCGCCGGCCGCCTTGAGGCCACGGATGCCGCGGAGGAGCCAGGGTTCGGGGTTTTCGCCGCCGGCTAGCTTGCCCCGGGTGCGGTCGGGCACGCGGGGGTCGGACCAGAGCACGGTGGGGATGTGATCCTGGTCGCGCGCGGCCGGGGTGAGCAGGGTGAGGCGGAGCATGAACTGGGCGCTGGCCAGCGGACCCATGCCGCCGAGGACGCCCAAGACTTTGTCGATTGTGGGGATCTTGTCTGTCATGGGCCCACTGTGCCGCAGCTTGGCGCCGTGGCAAACCGGGGTGTGTGGTTGGGGGTTCAGGATGGCGGGTGGATTTCATGTTTCCGGGCATCGCGGGGGGCGCGGGCTTTGGCCGGAGAACACGCTGGAAGGGTTTGGCGCGGCGTTCGCGCTTGGGGTCGACTCGGTGGAGCTGGATGTCGCGCTGACTGCCGATGGCGTGCCGGTGGTGGTGCATGATCCCGCGCTGAACGGCGATATCGCGCGCACGGCGGACGGGCGCTGGCTGGGCAAAGCGGGGCCGCTGGTGCGGGCGCTGCCGCGGGCGGCGCTGCATCGGTTCGATGTCGGGCGGCTGCGGCCGGGCAGCGCCTATGCGGCGCAGTTCGCCAGCCAGGTAGCGCGCGACGGGGCGCGGATTCCGGCGCTGGCTGATGTGCTGGCGCTGGCGCGGCCGGCTTGCCGAGGGGCGCAGCGGCGCCGGGCTGGGGTGGTGGTCGATATCGAGATCAAGACGATGCCGGACCGGCCGGAGCTGACGGTGGCGCCGGAGCGGCTGGTGGACGCGGTGCTGGATGTGGTGGCGGTGATGGGGATGGCGGGGCAGGTGGCGTTGCGCTCGTTTGACTGGCGGGCGCTGAACCATGCGCGCCGCGTGGCGCCGGGGATTCCGCGCGCCTATCTCACCAGCGCCGATACCGCGGCCGCGCCCGGCCTGTGGTGGGGCGGGGCCGATCCCGTGCGGCATGGCGGCTCGGTGCCGGCGACGATCGCGGCGGCGTCCGAGGCGCCAGGGACGATCTGGGCGGCGGGGTATCGCAGCCTGACGCCGGCGCTGGTCGCCGAGGCGCGGGGGCTGGGACTGTCGGTCATGCCGTGGACGGTGAACGAGACCAGCGACATGGCGCGGCTGATCGGCTGGGGGGTGGAGGCGATCTGTACCGACTATCCCGACCGGTTGCGGGCGGTGCTGGCGGGCAGCTAGCTCTCGCCGAAGAAGTTGCTGCGAGCGGAGGCGCGCGAGACCAGTTCGCGCATCGCCGGGTTCTGGTGGGCGTTTTCGGCGACCAGCTCCTCCATCGGCACGAAATAC
Organism: Rhodospirillales bacterium; assembly: GCA_025352915.1. Classification (GTDB taxonomy): domain Bacteria; phylum Pseudomonadota; class Alphaproteobacteria; order Acetobacterales; family Acetobacteraceae; genus CAMDGX01. The sequence goes on from JANXSA010000749.1 coordinate 2,624, forward strand.
TCGTGCGGTTGTGGCAACTGGCATTCGGCGAAGCCGTCGTAGTGGCGCTGTTTGAGGGCGTACATCACGCGGATGTCGCGCACCGGCATCACCAGCGGCAGGGTGGGCTCGACCTTGACCACGCCGGTGGCCTTCCAGCGCGGGGTGGGGTCGGTGGGGGTGACCGGCGCCAGCAGCCAGGTGACCGGGCAGACGGCCAGCAGCGAGCGGGTGCTGGCGGCGAAGCGCGAGCGCTTGTCCAGCAGGTTTTGCAGGGAGCCGCAGGCTTCGATGGCGAAGATGTCGACGAAGGGTTCGTGAACAGTGCCGCCGAAGTTCAGCCATAGCCCGTCCGGCAGGGTGCGCAGGCGGTTGCTGCCGGGGAATTTCAGGAAGGGTGGGGCCGGGGGGACCGGTTCGGGCGAGGGGTCGCCCGGGCGGCCACGCAGCCAGCCATCGGCGCCAGGCTTTTGGGTGCCCAGGCCGGGGGGCCGCTGTGGCCATTGCTGAAGCCGGCGGCGGACAAGATGGTCGAGGGAGCGTAACGGTAGCATGATGAGATATCTCCTTCCGGAGAATGTTGATGCATTCCCATACGACCGTAGTCGCTGCCGATCAGCAACAAGAATTTGTCACGAAGCCTTTCATCTAGAAGCTTTCTTTATAAATTCCCACCGTGTTGTTGCGCAACAAAAACGGGCTGTCATTGGATATCATATCGTTAAATAAATGTTATTATCATCTCTCGATTCGCTATTTTCACGCGACTATTCAGTTGAAATTGAGTCTTTCAAAAGAGTTACAGGATTGCTCTGCGATTTTGAGTCAGGCGGGGCTGCGCCGGTTGTTCACACACCGTGAAACGCCGTGATTGCGCGTTGCGCCAGCGTTAATTTTGACGGGGATCAAAGTGACATGCGAAATTAACATATTAGATATGAAAAACCGCCCGGTCTGCACCGGGCGGTTTCATCAGTCTCAGGGGCGGCCGGATCGCCCGGCCGCGATCAGCCGCGCTTGGTGGCGGCCACATAGTCGCGGCGAGGGGCGCCGGTGTAGATCTGGCGCGGCCGGCCGATGCGCTGCGAGGGGTCCTCGATCATCTCTTTCCACTGGCTGATCCAGCCGGTGGTGCGGGCGACGGCGAACAGCACGGTGAACATGCTGATCGGCAGGCCCATCGCCTTGAGGATGATGCCGGAATAGAAGTCGACGTTCGGGTACAGCTTGCGCTCGACGAAATACGGATCGCTGAGCGCGATCTTTTCCAGCGCCAGCGCCAGGTCGAGCAGCGGGTCGCCCTTGATGCCCAACTCGCCGAGCACCGCATGGGCGCTTTCCTGCAGGATCTTGGCGCGCGGGTCGTAGTTCTTGTAGACGCGGTGGCCGAAGCCCATCAGGCGGGTGTGGTTGTTCTTGTCCTTCACGTCGTGCAGGAAGGCCGGGATGTTGTCGACATGGCCGATCTCGGCCAGCATTTTCAGCGCCGCCTCGTTGGCGCCGCCATGGGCGGGGCCCCACAGGCTGGCGATGCCGGCGGCGATGCAGGCGAACGGGTTCGCACCCGAGGAGCCGGCCAGGCGCACGGTGGAGGACGAGGCGTTCTGCTCGTGATCGGCGTGCAGGATGAACCAGCGCTCCATCGCCCGCGAGAGCACCGGGTTGACCTTGTATTCCTCGGCCGGGACGGCGTTCATCATATAGAGGAAGTTGTCGACGTATCCGAGGTCGTTGCGCGGATAGATAAACGGCTGGCCGATCGAGTACTTGTAGGCCCAGGCGGCGATGGTCGGCACCTTGGCGATCAGGCGGAAGGCCGAGATGCGGCGATGGTCGGGATCGTTGATGTCCAGGCTGTCGTGGTAGAACGCCGACAGGGCGCCGACCACGCCGCACATCACCGCCATCGGGTGAGCGTCGCGGCGGAAGCCGTCGAAGAAGCGCCGGATCTGCTCATGCAGCATGGTGTGGCGCATGACGCCGAGGTCGAAATCCTTCTGCTGGTCGCCGGAGGCCAGATCGCCGTTCAGCAGCAGGTGGGCGACTTCGAGGAAATTGGAGTTTTCGGCCAACTGCTCGATCGGGTAGCCGCGGTACAGCAGTTCGCCGACATCACCGTCGATGTAGGTGATCTTGCTCTCGCACGAGGCGGTACTGCCGTAGCCGGGGTCGTAGGTGAAGACGCCGAGCTGGTCATACAGCTTGCGGATGTCGAACACGGATGGGCCCACGGTGCCCGGCAGTAGCTTCATTTTGCTGGATTTATTGGTTCCGTCCAGGGTGATCGTGATCGACCCGTCGCCCGTGGTTGCCGTCGAAGTCATGCCTGATCCCCTGGCTGGGCGGCGCGCTGCGCCACCGAATGCTTTCCGTTCCGTGCCGCAAGGCGATGTTGCGGCGGCCACGACCCGGGCCGCCGGTGGGCTGGACGATATCGCACCAACCTTGCGGAAGCCTTGAAAACTACGGCTCCAATCGCTGCAACGCAACCGCGCGTGAATGGCGGCCTGCGTCCTAGAACGATGCTTCGCCGCCCTGCCAGAGACCGCGATGGGCGGTGCGGGCCTGGCTTTCCTCGTCGCCGAAGCTGGCGGCGGCGAAGCCGGGGGATTCGCTGCGTGCGCGCGCCCAGCCGGCGGCGACGATGGCGCGGTTGAGGTCGCGGCCCTCGGCCTCGCACAGGCCCTGGGCAAAGCCCGCGGCGTCGCGGCCGAACAGCTTGCAGGTGACGGATTGGCCGCGCAGCAGCCGGGCCAACGCCTCGCTGGCCGCCGCACCGCAGTCGAAGCGGCTATTGTCGGCCTTGAGGCAGGTGGTGCCGCGCGACGGCGCGGCGACGCCCTGCAGCCGCACGACGGTGTCGCCGATGCGCAGCGTTTGACCGTCCACCACCGCGACCTGTGCCGCTATGGCCGCAACGGTGCCGGTCTGTGCGGGGGCGCGGCCGAACAGGTCGGCCGGCAGGACGAGCAGGAGCATTGCGCCAACAGCAGTGGTGCCGAGCAAGCCAGCCACCAGGCCGCGGCGCATCTCACCTCCGCCGGGGCGGGAGGAGAGGCTGCTGTTGAAGATCCGTCTGCGCCGATGCAAGGCCACGCGCCGTTCCCTCACGGGTTGTCATCAATATCTGCCCTGGCGCGAGCCTACGGGCTTGGCACGACCTAGCGCGCGATGCCTGGGCGGCGCAACAGGCGATTCACATATTTGCGAATCGTCCGCGACTCGATTGCGACTCGATAATTGTTTCGAGTCGCATGATGGTCGCCGGGGTTCAGGCCCAGAACACCTCAGCCCGGCGCAGCCGCCGCCAGGCGCGGGTGCTGGCGGTGCGGGCATCGCTGGCGCGGGCCGCGACGAATCCGCGTACCATGCCGCCG
>JANXSA010000006.1 GCA_025352915.1 Rhodospirillales bacterium
CCCAGCCATCACCCAACCGAACCGCTATCAGTGTTCGATCAAACATCGTCAGCTTGCGTCGAGAAATCGTCATCCAGACACCCTATCCTATAGGGTCGCCCGGTGGCGTTCGCTCCCAAACTTGAATCCGCCAAGCAAAAAAACTTCATCCATTCCGCAACCGCCAAGGCGGCACTCTCTTGCGGGGGCGTATCGGAAATGCTGAAGTATGCGTCCTCGCACGAAAGGCAACGACAATGCTGCTGCGACCGATCGGACTCCTTGCCTTTCTCCTGCTGCCCGGCTGCGCCACCATCACCCAGGGCGGCGCCCAGAATGTAACCGTCACCACCAATCCGCCCGGTGCCTCGTGCCGCCTGGAACGGGACGGCACCGCCGTTGGCATCGTCGCGCCGACGCCTGGGACATTGCGCGTGGACAAGGGCCGGAACGATCTCATGGTCACCTGCACCCGCGACGGCCACGACGCCACCACGGTTCGCCACCCCGCCGAATTCGGCGGTGCGACCTTTGGCAACATCATTATCGGTGGCCTGATCGGGGTGGCGGTGGATGCCGCCTCTGGCGCAAATTTTTCTTATTATCCGGAGTTGGTGATCAACTTGCAGGTCACTGGCGGGCCGCCGGTCGTCCAGCCGGCACGGCCGATTCCGGTGCACATTCCGCCATCGCCCGAATCCCTTGCGGGAAATCCCGGCGCCAAGCAGGGAGCGATCCCTGGTTTTAGCGTCACCCCGCCGCCACCGGCCGCGCCCAAGCCCTGAGCGCCGCCCCCGTCACGCCGCCATCAAAGCCCGAACCTCCACCGCCTCACCCGGAATGGCGCTCAGCACCGCCCCCTCCGGCACCGCCTCCCATCCCCCCCGGTCCGCATCGATCGGCTCGGACACGATCGTCAGCGCATCCCCATCCGCCCGCCAATACAGCGTCGCCGGCCGATCATCCGATGCCCAGCGAAACGCCCAGACCCGCGCCCCATCAGTCAGCGCCGCGGTGAACCGCAACGGCTCCACCACCCCGGCCGCCTCCATCATCCCTCGGATGCGCTCCAGCGTCCGCCGCACCGCGCCCACGGGATCGGCCTTCAACCCGTCCGCCATCGCCGCCAACAGGATTGCCTCGGAATCCGTCGTGCCCTCGCGATGGCCATACAACGAATCGGGGATCAACTCCTCCATCCGCCGCCGCACCGCGCGCCAACCGCCAATCTGGCCGTTATGCATGAACATGAACGGCCCGGCGGCAAACGGGTGGCAATTCGCCCGCGTCGTCGCCGTCCCGGTCGAGGCGCGCACATGGGCAAAGAACAGCCGCGACCGCACCTGCGCGCACAGCGAGCGCAAATTCTCGTCCGACCAGGCCGGCCGCACTTCACGGTAAAGCCCCGGCTCCACCCGCTCGCCGTACCAGCCAACCCCGAACCCATCGCCATTGGTCGTCGTCCGCGCCTCCTGGGCGTTCAACGACTGCTCAATCAGCGAGTGCGTCGGCGCCGAGACCAATTTTTCCAACAGGATGGCATCGCCGCGATAGACCAGGAACCGGCACATCAACGCCTCCCAAAACACGCATTCCGGCGAAACTAGCACGCGGAGATTGCCGGAATGTGCAGGAAACCCGGCATTGACATGCATCGGTCACTATGGCGATACGCCCGCAAGCGAGGATTAGGAAACGTCCATGGCCGTGCACGCCTTCATCTTCCCCGGCCAGGGCAGCCAGGCCCCCGGCATGGGCCGCGACCTCGCGAGCGCCTTCGCCGCCGCCCGCGAAGTCTTCCAGGAAGTCGACGACACGCTGGGCCAAAAGCTCTCGGCCATCATGTTCGAGGGCCCGCCCGAAACTCTCACCCTCACCGAAAACGCCCAGCCCGCCCTGATGGCCCACTCCCTCGCCGTCCTGCGCGTCCTCGAATCCGAAGGCCGCTTCAAGCTCGCCGACCGCGCCGTCGTCGTCGCCGGCCACTCGCTCGGCGAATACTCCGCCCTCGCCGCCGCCGGCGCCTTCGGCATCGCCCAGGCCGCCCGCCTGCTCAAGCTGCGCGGCCAGGCGATGCAAAAGGCCGTCCCCCCCGGCGCCGGCAGCATGGCAGCCCTGCTCGGCGCCGAAATGCCGCTCGCCCTGGAAATCTGCGCCGAAGCCGCCCCGGCACCGGGCGGCGGCACCGAGGTGATCGAGCCCGGCAACGACAACGGCGGCGGCCAGGTCGTCATCTCCGGCGCCACCGCCGCCGTCGAACGCGCCATCATCATCGCCCAGGCCAAGGGCGTCCGCCGCGCCATGAAACTGCCGGTCTCCGCCCCCTTCCACTGCGCCATGATGGCACCGGCCGCCGCCGCCATGGCCGAGGCCCTCCGCGAATCGCCGCCCACCGCCCCCGCCATCCCGCTGATCGCCAACGTCTCCGCCGCCCGCACCACTGACCCGGCGGAGATCATCGACCTCCTCATCAAGCAGGTCACCGCCACCGTCCGCTGGCGCGAATGCATGCTCGCCATGGCCGCCCTCGGCGTGGACAGCTTCGTCGAACTCGGCTCGGGCAAGGTGCTCTCCGGCCTGGTCAAACGCGTCACGCCGGAGGCCAGCGGCATCAACGCCGGGACGCCGGCCGAGATCGAGGCCCTGCTGAAACTGCTATAGGAAGAAAGCAGTTCTTTTTTGAAAAAAAGAACCAAAAAACCTTTAGTCCTGAGCGGAGCGAAGGACCCACACTTGCTAAATGGATAAAAGTCTTTTTGCTTCTTTTTCTTCAGAAAAAGAAGAATCTTCCTTGTTCGAGGAAACACCAAGATGTTCAACCTGACCGGCAAAACCGCCCTGGTCACCGGCGCCTCCGGCGGCATCGGCGCCGCCATCGCCCGCGCGCTCCATGCCCAGGGCGCCACCGTCGCCCTCTCCGGCACGCGACGCGACGCGCTCGACGCCCTGGCCGCCGAACTCGGCGAG
>JANXSA010000007.1 GCA_025352915.1 Rhodospirillales bacterium
CAATGGATGAAGTTTTTTTGCTTCTTTTTGTTCACAAAAAGAAGAATTTTCTTCTTTCATCTCTCAGCGTGCCGCGCCCTTCACCTCCGTGGTCCAGCGGCCGAGCAGGCGGCGGCGTTCGGCGGTGGAGCCGTATTTGGCGAAGTCGTAGTCGATCAGCTTGATCTGGCTGAGGTCCGGCGCGTCCTTGGGGATCGACACGTCGGCGTTGGACGGCACCTGGAACGAGCCGAAGTCGGGCATGATGCGCTGGGCCGAGACGCCGAGGGCCCAGTCGTAGAATTTGCGGGCGTCGGCGGGATTGCGCGCGCCTTTGATCAGGCTCATCGAGCCGACCTCGAAGCCGGTGCCTTCGCAGGGCGAGACGGTGACCAGCGGCTTGCCGGTCAGGGTGACCATGACGACGTCGTGCTGGAAGGCGACGCCGATCAGGGTTTCGCCCTGGCCGGCGGCCATGACCGGGGCGGAGCCGGACTTGGTGTAGTCGTTGATGTTGCGGTGCAGTTTCTTCAGGTAGTCGAAGGCTGGTTCCTCGCCCCAGAGCTGAACCAGGGTGGCGAGCATGGTGTAGGCGGTGCCGGAGGAATTGGGGTCGGCCATCTGGACCTCGCCCTTGAACTCGGGGCGCAGCAGGTCGGCCCAGCATTTTGGCGCGGCGAGCTTTTTGCGGGCGAGTTCCTCGCGGTTATAGCCGTAGCCGAGGGCGCCCATGTAGACGCCGACGGTGCGGTAATTCGAGCGTTCGGCTTGCTTGACCGCCCAGTCGCGCATCTTGGGCAGCATGGGGGAGCGGTATTCCTCGGTCAGCCCTTCCTCGGCGGCCTGGAGGTGGGGGTCGCCAGTGCCGGCCCACCAGAGGTCGCCGCGCGGGTTTTCCTTTTCGGCGCGGATGCGGGCGAAGGTCTCGCCGGAGGACTGGCGGGTCATCTCCGCCTTGATGCCGGTTTCCTTGGTGAACAGGGTGACCAGGCCGCGGCAGATTTTTTCATCGGCGCTGCAATAGACCACGACATCGGCGCGCGCTGGGGCGGCGGCGAGCAGGAGGGTGGCGAGAAGGAGTGGTGCGGCGTGGCGCATGGTGTGCCTCCCGAGGCGGTGGTTTTATCAGGCAATACGCCGAGGGTGCGGCGGACTGCAACAGAACGCTCAGTCGCCAAGGCGTTGGGACTGGCGGGCGGTGCCGGCGGCGGCGCGGGCGGCGCGGATTTCGGGGCGGGTGGAGATTTCGGGCACGGCGACATCCCACCAGTGGCCGCCGGCTTCGGTGCTGGCGGCAGGGTCGGTTTTTAGAACGATCACCGTGGTGCGGTCAGCGGTGCGGGCGGTGGCGATGGCGGCTTCCAGGGCAGTGATGCCGGTGACGGTGGTGGCGATGGCGCCGAGGCCGGTGGCTTGGGCGGCGAAGTCGAAGACCGGGAGGGTCTGGTGGCGGGTGGTGGTCAGGAGGTTGTTGAAGGCGGCGCCGCCGGTGCCGCGCTGGAGGCGATCGATGCAGCCGTAGCCGCCATTGTCGAGCAGGACGACGATCAGCTTCAGGCCGAGCATGACCGAGGTGGCGAGTTCGGAATTCATCATCAGCCAGGAGCCGTCGCCGAGCAGGACGACGACTTCGCTGTCGGGCATGGCGAGCTTTACACCGACGGCGCCGGCGATTTCGTAGCCCATGCAGGAATAGCCGTATTCCAGGTGGTAGGTGCCCGGGGTGGTGGCGTTCCAGAGTTTGTGCAGTTCGCCGGGCAGGCCACCGGCGGCGGCGACGATGATGGCGGTTTCGGGGATGGCGCGGCGGACGGCGCCGAGGACTTGCGCGTCGGTGGGCAGGGCGGTGTTGCTGGCGGCGGTGGCGCGGGCGGCGGCGTCACGCCAGGCGGGCAGGGCGGCCTGGCATTGGGCGAGCCAGGTGGCGGGGGCGCGGTGGGTGGCGAGGGATGTCGAGAGGGCCTGGAGGCCGAGATCGGCGTCGGCGACCAGCGGGGAGGACAGGCGTTTGCCGGCGTCGAAGGGCTGGACGTTCAGGGCAATGATTTTTCGGCGGGGGTTTTGGTAGAGCGCCCAGGAGCCGGTGGCGAAGTCGCCGAGGCGGGTGCCGACGGCCAGGATCAGGTCGGCCTGCTCGGCGGCGGCGTTGGCGGCGGATGTGCCGGAGACGCCGATGGCGCCGAGGTTGAGGGGGTGGTCGTGCGGGAGGGCGCTTTTGCCCGCCTGGGTCTCGGTGACCGGGATGGCGTGGGTTTCGGCGAAG
>JANXSA010000010.1 GCA_025352915.1 Rhodospirillales bacterium
CCCGCCGCCGCTCCATCTCCCCCTCCGGCAACAGCACATCCACCTTGTGCGTGTTGAGATCGATCCGAATCCGATCCCCCGTCCGCAACAAAGCCAACCCGCCCCCCACCGCCGCCTCCGGCGAAACATTCAGGATCGACGGCGAGCCCGAAGTCCCGCTCTGCCGCCCATCCCCCATCGTCGGCAGCGCATTGATCCCCTCCTTCAACATCCGCGCCGGCGGCTGCATGTTCACCACCTCGGCACTGCCGGGATACCCCACCGGCCCGCAATTGCGGATGATCAGGATCGACTGCTCCTCGATCTCCAGCGCCGGATCATCCAGCCGGTCATGGTAATCCTCCGGCCCCTCAAACACGATCGCCCGCCCCTCAAACACATTCGGCCGCGAAGGATCGGACAGGAACCGCGAGCGAAATTCGCGGTCGATCACGCTGATCTTCATCACCGCGCTGTCGAAAATATTCCCCGACAGCACCACATACCCAGCCCGCTCCAGCATCGGCTTCCCATAGGACCGGATCACCTCCCGATCCCCATCCGGCACCGAAGCCAAGGTCTCCCCCAACGTCTTCCCGCTCACCGTCATCACATCCAGATGCAGCTTGCCCGCGCCGGCCAGCTCCTTCAGCACCGCCGGCACCCCGCCGCCGCGATGAAACATCTCCCCAAGAAACCGCCCCGCAGGCTGCAAATCCACCAGCAGAGGAATCTCCGGCCCCAGAAGCTGCCAATCATCCAGCGTGTGCTCCACCCCCATATGCCGCGCAATCGCCACCATATGGATCGGGCAATTGGAACTCGCCCCCAGCGCCGCCGCCGCCACCACCGCGTTCTCAAACGCCTTCTTGGTCATGATGTCCGACGGCCGCAAATTCTCCCGCACCATCTCCACCATCCGCCGCCCGGTATAATACGCCATCTGCCCGCGCTCACGATAAGGTGCCGGAATCGTCGCACACCCCGGCAACGACATCCCCAACGCCTCGGCCAGCGAATTCATCGACGTCGCCGTGCCCATCGTGTTGCAATGCCCGACCGAAGGTGCGGACGAGCACACCATCTCCATGAACTCGTCGTAGTCGATTTTCCCCTCCGCATGCAGCTTCCTCCCCTCCCACACGATCGTCCCCGACCCCGAGAGCCTGCCCTTCCACCACCCGTCCAGCATCGGCCCGCCCGACAGCACGATCGCCGGAATATTCACCGTCGCCGCCCCCATCAAACAGGCCGGCGTCGTCTTGTCGCACCCCGTCGTCAGCACCACGCCATCAATCGGGTAGCCATGCAGCACCTCAACCAGTGAAAGATACGCCAGGTTACGGTCCAGCGCCGCCGTCGGCCGCTTCAACGTCTCCTGGATCGGATGAATGGGAAACTCCAGCGGTATCCCCCCGGCATCACGAATCCCGTCCTTGGTCCGCGCCGCCAGCGCAATGTGATGCCGGTTGCACGGCGCGATATCGCTGCCCGTCTGCGCAATCCCGATGATCGGGCGGCCGCTCTGCAACTCCTCGCGCGTCAGCCCGAAATTCAACTGCCGCTCCAGATACAGCGCCGTCATCGAGGGGTTGCCGGGATTGTCGAACCACCGCCGGCTGCGCAGACCCTTCGGTTCGCCAGATTCATCGTGAGCCATCGGTCATCCTCCTGTGCCGCGTTTGCCGGAAAACTGGGCGCTGGCCGGGCGCAGTGTCAACCAAGCCGGAAAGCAAGCGGCAGGAAGATTCTTCTTTTTGTGAACAAAAAGAAGCAAAAAAACTTTATCCGATTCGACGAGGTGAACGGATCGGCACCGGGTCCAAGGCGCGAGTTCAGCATTCAACCCGCGATGACGCCCTTGCTTATGGATGAAGTTTTTTTGCTTCTTTTTGTTCACAAAAAGAAGACTCTTCCCACCACGACCGCCGCCTTGTCGCCGCGCAGGACCTCCACCTCAGTGTCCTGACCGACACGACGAAAATGCAGGTCGAAGGATTGCTCGCCAACACGCAGCCCGCGCAGCGTGAGGGCGGGCAGCCAGTCCGGCAAATGCGGATCGACATGCAGCAGCCCGGCGGCGGCGTCCGGCTGCAACCCAAGCAGCGCCTGCAGGAACGAAAACGCGCTGCCGGCCGCCCAGGCCTGCGGCACGTTGGCGCCCAGGCACTGCACCGGGAAATCGGTGCCGTGGCGCGAGATACCGGCGAACAGCTCGGGGACCTGGTTCATCGAAAAATACGCTGCCGCGTCGCCGATGCCGCGCGCAATCCGCGCCGCTTCGGCGTGAAAGCCATACCGCGCCAGCCCCTGCGCGATCAGCCCGTTATCGTGCGGCCAGACCGAGCCGTTGTGGTAGCTGATCGGGTTATAGGCCGGATGCTTCGCCGACAGGGTGCGCACGCCCCAGCCGGTGAACATGTCCGGCGCCATCAGCCGGTCGGCCACACGCCGCGCCCGGTCGGGCCGCACGATGCCGGTCCACAGGCAATGCCCGACATTGCTGGCCACCGAGCGCACCTGGCGCTTCTGGCCGTCGAGCGCAAAGGCATAGAACCCGTCATCCTCGTTCCAGAACGCCTCGTTGAACCGGTTGTAGAGCAACCCCGCGCGCGCGGTCAGCTCGGCGGCACGATCGCAGCGCCCCAGGGCTGCAAAAACCTCGGCCATGCCAACCAGTGCGGCATAGGCATAGCCCTGCATCTCGCACAGCGCCTTGGGGTTGCTGACCATCGAGCCGTCCGGATACAGCACGGCATCCTGCGCATCTTTCCAGCCCTGGTTCTCATAGCCACGCTCGCCGCGCGCGCCGTATTCCTGAAACCCGTCGCCGTCCCGGTCGCCATACCGGTCGAGCCAGCCAAGACAGGCCTCGGCGGTCGCCAGGTGACGGTCAAGCAGCGCCCGGTCCCCGGTCCACCGCCAGGCCTGATGCAACAACATCAGATACAGCGGCGTCGCGTCCGCAGTGCCGTAATACGGCGTGTGCGGGATCAGGTTGAAATGCGCCAGCTCACCCACGCGCAACTCGTGCAGGATCTTGCCCGGCTCGGCATCGCGCCAGGGATCGAAGCCGGTCGCCTGCCGCGCCCCCAGCACCGCCAGCGTGCCGCGCGCCAACGACGCACTCAGCGGCAGCGCCTGCAACGAGGTGATCAGCGTATCGCGCCCGAACAGGCACAGGAACCACGGCAACCCCGCCGCCGGCACCAGCGTGTCGTCCACCGCGATGCGCAGCCCGCCGAGGTCGTCGCGCGCCTGGATGAACGGCCGCGCCTGGTCCGGGTTGGCGATCTCAACCTTCGTCACCTCCCTGCGCCACGCCGCAAGATCGCGCGCCGGGCGGGAATCGCCGGCATCGACCAGACAGTCATGCGGCGCCGCATGGCGCTCCGTGCCCGCTTCGAGGTCGTAGTTCAGGCAGGCATGCCAGGTTCCGCCCGGCGGCAGCACGATGTCGAAACTGAGCCGCCCATTGGCAAACGCCGCCGCCGTGTCGGCCCGCGCCCGCAATGCCAACCCGCGGTGGAAGTCCGCGTTGTCATAGGTCGTGCGCAGCGTCTGATGCGCGGCCGACCACTCGGACTGCACCCGCCCCAGCCGGCTGGTGGAACCCGACTTCACCTCGAACAGGTCGGCAAAATCGCTGCGCAGCGCAAGCTCCAGCGTGAAGCGAACCGGAACCTGGGCGTAGCTGGTGATGTCGATGTCGTCATGCACCCCGCCATCGATCCAGCGGCTGAGCACCAGCCCGAGGCTGCGCGGCGCAATCGTCCCCTCGCGCCCGGAAATCTCGGTGTTGGTCAGGAAGGCGCGCGCCGCGTAATGGGCCAGATCGCCGCTGTTGAGCAGCTCCCAGGTTGCGCCGTTGGCGTAGAGCGCCCAGGCGCTGATCAGGCGGGTGTCGCGGAAGATCAGGCCGCCGGTGGCGTTGCCGGCGACGCTGCCGTCGGGGGCGGAGGACCAGACGGTCTGGCCGGCATGGACGCGCAGCTGGGGTGGGCCGACGGTGATTTGAAGCGCCATGCGTACTCCCTCAGTGCCCGTGCAGGGGCGCAGAACTATGCCTGCGCGCGGAAGGCGGGGCCAGAGGGGGGGCCAGAGGGGGGAGAGCGCATGGACCCCCGCACGCATGGTGCGTTTGAGCGGGGGTCGCTGTGCGAGGTCGATGCCTCGTGCCCGGCACGGATGGCCGGGCAATGTCGTGGACTATTTGGACTGGTTGCCGATGCCACGGCGGTCGGCAACTACGAATTGGCCCGGTGGGGTCATGCGTGTCGTGCACCTCCCTGCAAGTGGAAATCAAACGCTACCTTGTTGGGGTGGAAAAGTCAAGAAAATACAGGTGTCGCCCTGACACGCCGCCAAACGGATAAAAGTTATTTGGGTCTTTTTTTCGAAAAAAAACAGGCGCTTCTTTTTGAAAAAAGCAGCAAAAATCTTTTATCCATAAGTATGCCGACCAGCGGTGATGCGGTATGAGGGGCGGATGATCGCTCCTTCGATTCCTCGTGTGGCGCTGGTGACCGGCGGTGCGGTGCGGCTGGGGCGGGCGATTGCGCTGGCGCTGGCGGGGCAGGGTTTTGCCGTGGCGGTGCATTGCCACAGCCGGCGCGCCGAGGCTGAGACGACCGCCGCCGAGATCCGCGCGCTGGGCGTGCCGGCCGCGGTGCTCGTCGCCGACCTGACGCGCGAAAGCGAAACGCACGGGCTGGTCGCGGCAGCCACGGCGGCGCTGGGACCGGTCGGGGTGCTGGTGAACAACGCCTCGACCTTCGAGCGCGACGAGTGGGACGACGCCACCCGCGAATCCTGGGACCTGCACATGGAACCCAACCTGCGCGCGCCCTTCGTCCTGGCGCAGGATTTCGCCCGCGCCTTGCCGCCCTTGGTCAATGGGGCCGAAGCCGAGGGCGTGGTGCTGAACATGCTGGACATGCGGGTCTGGTCGCTGACGCCGCATTTCGTCAGCTACACCGTCTCCAAGGCCGGCCTCTGGGCGCTGACCCAGTCCCTGGCCCTGGCCCTGGCACCACGGGTGCGGGTGCTCGGCATCGGCCCCGGCCCGGCGCTGCCGAATGCGCGCCAGAGCCAGGCGCAGTTCGACCGCCAAGCCGCCTCCACCCCGCTGCGCCGTGGCACCACTCCGGAGGAAGTGGCGCAGGCGGCGTTGATGCTGCTGGCCCTGCCTTCGGTCACCGGCCAGATGCTGGCGCTGGATGGCGGACAGCACCTGCAATGGGCGCCCAGCACCGGGCGGGAGCCGGAGGAATGACCGGGTATGCGGATGCCGCGTCCGGCACCCGGCACGTCTTCCTGCGCAACATGGTGCTGGCGGCGCGCATCGGCGTGCATGCCCATGAACAGGGCGCGCCACAGCGGGTGCGGCTGAACCTGGACCTTGCGGTCGACGACCCCGGCGGGATCGGCCCGGATGAGCTTTCACGGGTGGTCGATTACCAGCACCTGGCGGCAACCGTGCGCGCCATCGTCGCCGCCGGGCATGTGCGGCTGGTGGAGACGCTGGCGGAACGGATCGCAACCGCCTGTCTTGATGACAAACGCGTGAAGAAGCTGCGTGTAACCGTCGAAAAACTCGACGTCTTCAGCGACACCGAGAGCGCCGGCGTGGCGATTGAGCGGATACGCGACTGAGTTTGTCCACCTCCGGCATGGTTCGGCAGGAGTTACAGCGCTGTGTGGGCATTTCCTCAGTGCATAACAGTAATTTCATGATTGAAATCAACGATATCAATGGTTTGCCTAGTCTGCTCGGTTTTTAGGCATTTCGATGGAGCCGCTGATTCCTCAGCATTTGCATACCCGGCGATGGGGTTTGCCCACAATGTTATCCACAGAATCGGTGGATGAAATCGTCCCGCCCCGCCGCCATGCTTGAGCCGCCCGCCCGGCCCGCCTAAACCTGCGCCGCATGACCGATACCGAGGGCCCAAAGGGCGTCACCAAGGGCGTAAGCATCATCGAAATCGCGCTCGAGACCATGCCGCTGTCGCCCGGCGTGTATCGCATGCTCGCGGCCAATGGCGACGCGCTGTACGTCGGCAAGGCGCGATCGCTGAAAAAGCGGGTGACCAGCTACGCCCAGCTCGCCCGCCTGCCCGAGCGCCTGCGCCGCATGGTCAACGAGACGGTCTCGATGGAGATCGTCACCACTCACACCGAGGCCGAGGCGCTGCTCCTCGAAGCCAACCTGATCAAGCGCCTCAAGCCGCGCTACAACATCGTCCTGCGCGACGACAAATCCTACCCCTGGCTGGTGCTGACCGAGGACCACCCCTACCCGCAGATCGCCAAGCACCGCGGCGCCCGTGTCCGCAAAGGCAGCTACTACGGCCCCTTCGCCTCCGCCTGGTCGGTCAACCAGACCGTCACCGCCATGCAGCGCGTGTTCCTGCTGCGCTCCTGCCGCGACACCGTGTTCAAGAACCGCTCGCGCCCCTGCCTGCTGCACCAGATCAAGCGCTGCTCCGCCCCCTGCGTCGGCCGCATCAGCGAAACCGACTACGCCGCCCTCGTCGACCAGGCCCGCGCCTTCCTCTCCGGCCGCGCCAGCAGCGTCCAGCGCGACCTCGCCACCGAGATGGAGGCCGCCGCCGAGGCGCTGGAATTTGAGCACGCCGCCGCCGTGCGTGACCGCATCCGCGCCCTGACCAGCGTCCAGGGCACCGACGTCATCAACCCCGCCAGCCTGACCGACGCCGACGTCATCGCCGTCTGGCAGATCGCCGGCCAGAGCTGCGTCCAGGTGTTTTTCTTCCGCGGCGGCCGCAACAACGGCAACCGCGCCTACTACCCCACCCACACCAAGGGCGAAGAGGCCCCCGAAGTCCTCGCCGCCTTCATCGCCCAGTTCTACGACGACAAGCCGCCACCCCCGCTGATCCTGCTCAACCAGCCCCTCGCCGAACAGTCGCTGGTCGCCGAAGCCCTGACCATCAAGGCCAACACCTTCGGTGTTCATGAAGGAAGGGGGGGCAAAAAAGTCGAAATCGCCGTCCCCCAACGCGGCGAAAA
>JANXSA010000027.1 GCA_025352915.1 Rhodospirillales bacterium
ATTCTTTATGGGTCAACATCAATGCGGGCTGGTATAACTCGCGCTGAACCCAAAAACGGCGCGGGGAGCAATCCCCGCGCCGTTTTCATTTCGTAGGTCGGATAAGCGAAGCGCCATCCGACTCTTTGGTTCGGCGCAAGATGTTTCTAGAAAGCAAGACCTTCTTTTTGTGAACAAAAAGAAGCAAAAAAACTTCATCTATTCAAGAAAATCCCGTCATCCTGAGCGCAGCGAAGGACCCACGCTTCTTCTTCCTTCCTTCCTTCCTTCATTCCACCAACCCCGGGTACAAATCCTCCCAAAACGGATTGCCCGCAACAATCAATGTAATCTTGCGCGCTCGAAGCCACCCCTTGACCTGCTTCTCCCGCAAGATCGCTTCGTCCATCCCCCCATACAACTCAAACCAAACCAACACCCGGCACCCATACCGCGCCGCAAATCCACCACCCGCCCCAACGCGATGCTCCCCCACCCGCCGCACCAGATCCGACGTCACCCCAACATACAAAGTCCTGCCCCGTCCACTGGCCACAATATAGGCCGCCGCCTGCCGCCCCTCTTGCCCCATCACCGCTACCACCCCCCCTTTTCGTCATGTTGAGCGCAGCGAAACACCCACGCTTTCTTCGCCCCCAGCCGCGCCACTTTCATCCAGCCTGCCGCCGTCCGATATCCATACTGTAGATCCTCAGGGTATCCGTCATGCCCACCATCCAGCTTTGGGGCAACTCGGTCGAACTCCAGTTCGAGGGCGACCGCCTCGTCATAGCCCGCAGCCATGCCCAACGGACGCCGCTCGCCGACCTCTTCGCCCGGTGCCGCCCCGACAGCCGGCCCGAGGCGGTGGATTTCGGCCAGCGGCCGGCCGGGAAGTCATCTGAGCGTGGCGCGTGAGATCGTTTGAACGTGCTTGCATGCATCCCGCTCGGATTCAAGCGTTAGGTTTTTTCAACTAGCTGGTCTATGCGTGCAGACGGCGCAAAAAGTGCGGTCTAGGATGAAGCGTAGTCGCTGTGTGACGCTTGGGATCTGCCATGTTGAAGCGTGCCACCATCTACTTTGCTCTGTTCGTGGCGTGCGTGTCCCACGTGCCCGCGCAGTCGCTTAATGACCCAGACAAGCAGCTCCCTCCAATTGAGCTAACGGACTTTATCTACGAAGTGCTACCGGTGGACGGGTTCTCCAAGATCGGCTGGGATTACCTTGTCGATCACCCCGCCATTTCTTGGCAGACAGATGGAACTGAGTCGAACAACGTCGCGATGCGCAGAGAGGGCGTGGTCCGCCTTTCGCACATGGGCGCGATGCCAAAGGTTTTGCGATGAAAATGGGAAGACCTGCCGTGGTCAATTGCTCTTTTTACTAATCAAAATCCAAAATTCGGACCAGAGCGAATTTTGCTTCAGCCATCCGGCAAAAAAAATGACTCTTGCTTTGGATATTTATATACAGGATGCCACTTCCATGACGTCAAATTGCTTGAGCATCCCAAACTGATATATCGATTAGTATGTGATGCATATCTTGGAGCGGACCCAACACATGTTTATGAGGTCAGCGCAATCGACAAGAAAGCCAGCTTGGTAGTTTACAAGTCATCAAGCGGAAGCGGAGGATCGTCAGCTTGGTTGGAAATCCGGCCCTTATCGGACCAATCATCCGCGTGCACCCCATGACGCCGGCATCCGCCTCGCTCGGCACGGCCCCAGGCGACCTGCCCAACCTCCAAGCCCACCACGACCGCATGCTCGCCCGCCTCGCGGTACAACGCACGATCGAGCTCGAACGCGCGATCGGCTACGAACTGCCCGCCTGATACCAGCCCTCATGCCACACCAGAAAATAAGCCCTCTCCCCTTGGGGGCTTGAGCCGCGAAGCGGATCAAGAGTTGGGTGAGGGGTAGCCACATCAACGCCGCCCGCCACTGCAAAATATTTTTCCTATCTATCGCTTGCACCGGTAAGGCGAACCTGTTAAAGAACGTATCATGAACAATCGCGCAGCCCACACCGACCTGCATGGTGCTCCGCCGCGCGCGGTGGCCGAGGTCGCCGCGCGCCTGCACGCCAGCCTCGCCCCGCTGCTGGCCGTCGCCGCCCGTTTCCGCTTCCTGTTCAATCTCATATCGCCGCGCTGGACCCACATCTCGCGTGTCCACCAGCTTTTTGACCAGCTGCTGGCCCTGCTCGACATGTTCGCCGCCGGCCACATCCCGCACGCGCCTGATCCGCGGACCGCATGCCGCCCCCCCGCACCCACTGCCGCACCCGCTGCCGCCATCCCCGCCCAACCGGCGCCCGGCCCGCTATCGCGTCATGTCGCCCGCCATCGCGCGCAGCCGGCGCCCGCAGTGCCGCATACCTGGCTTCAATCCGCCGGCCGCATTGCACTCGTCCCCGCGTTCGGCACATCCGCGCTCGGCACATCCGCCCCGGCATTCGACGCTGCGTTGCCTGCCGCGGCGCGCCGTCCGTGCCCTCAATCGCGTTTTGCGCAAATTCGACTACTGGCATATCGGGCAAAATTGCGCGCATTTCAATACGATATCGAAATTAATATCTCCGCCCGAGCTAAACCCGCCGCACCCCCCAGAACACATGCGTCGACGCCTTCACGAACCCGTCGAGATCCGTCCGATGCGCCGTCGGTTGACTCCATTGCCCCAGCGGGATGTACGGAACATCCTCGAACGCCGCCAATTGCATCTCCCGGCATATCTTCTGTTGCTCGGCCAAGCCCGGCGCCCGGAACCACGCCTCCCGCCCGGCCTCCAGCGCCGGAATATCCGGCCAGCCGAACCACGCCTTCGCCCCGTTCGCCCGCAACTGCACGCTGGTCGGATCGGTGCCGCCGGTCCCGGTGATGCGGGTGTTGAACGCATTCCACCCGCCTTCGCTCGCCGGCTTGCTGACCGACCGCCGGGTCAGCAACGTCCCCCAATCGGTCGACACCATCTGCACATTCAGCCCAATCTTCTTGAACATGCTGTCGCACAACGCCGCCATCGCATGCATCTGCGGCTGGTCGGACGGTGACATCAGCAGCACCGTCTCCCCGGCATAGCCGCTCTCCTTCACCAGCGCCCGCGCCCGCGCCAGGTCGCGCGGCCCGGTCAGCTTCTCCATCCCGGCATCGGACGCAAACGGCGAGCCCACGGTGAAATACCCCACCGGAATCCGGCCATAGCGCGCCTGCTCGCCCAGCACCGCGGCGATGAACTCCCGCTGATCCACCACATGCAACAACGCCTGCCGCAGCTTCTTGCTGTTGAACGGCGGTTGCATGTGGTTCATGAACAACCCGCCGATCAGCCCAAATGGATCGGCCTCGGCCAGTTGCACATTCGGATTGCGCCCCAGCATCGGCAACAGGTCAAACAGCGGCTGGTCCACCCAATCCACCTCGCCGTTCATCAACGCACTCGCCCCGGTGCCGGGATCGGGTTGGATCAACCACTCCACCCGCTCGAAATTCACCACCTTGCCGCCCGAAGTATTGCTCGGCGCCTCGCCCCGCGGGGCATAGCGGTCGAACCGGGTGTAAACCGAACGCACCCCGGAATTCCACTCCGCCGCCTGGAACACGAACGGCCCGCTGCCGATATACTCCTTCACCGGCTGGCTCGCCGGCACCAGCGCCATCCGCTCCGGCATGACGTAGCAACCCTGCGCCAGGGCATAGAGCATCTGCGGAAACGCCTCCTTCAGCCGGATACGAAACCGCCGGTCATCGACCACGCCGATCTCGTCGGCAATCGCCAGCAGCCGCTGCCCATAGGTGTTGCGCTGCCCCCAGCGATTGATGCTCGGCACCACATCGCGCGCCAGCACCGGCACCCCGTCATGAAACACCAGCCCGTCGCGCAGGGTGAAGGTCCAGCTCAACCCATCGCCCGACACCTCATGCCCCGCACACATCTGCGGATGCGGTCTCAGATTGATGTCGGTGCCATACGGCGTGTCCCACACCATCAACGCATGGATGCCAACCACGATCGCCGTGGTCCAGATCGGGTCCGGCGACGAATACGCCGCCGCCGGCACGAATTTCAAAACCTTGTCACTGCCGCGCGCCAGCGCCGGCCGCGCCAGCCCACCAGCAATTGAGGCAGCAAGAAGATGACGACGGGTCAACATGCGGCAAGTCTCCTGCGTGGGTGGGAGCGAACCGTCCAGCCTGGCGCCCGCTCTGCGACGAGTGGTGCGCGAGCCTAGCGGCATTGCCGGTACCCTGCCAACAAACTTGGCGCGGTTTCGCCGCGATGGCATAAAGCCGCCACATCGTCGGGAGCAGGCATGGCGCCGGAGAATACGGTCACCCCATGGCGTGCCCTTGCGGTGGCGGTTTGCTGGTACGCCGGCGCCGCGATGGCCGGCGTGCCGTTCGTGCTGCTGGAGAATGCCGGCCGGCTTCCGCCATCCATGGGCGCGGCACTGACCGCCCTGGTGGTGCCGGCGGTATTGCTGTTGCCCACTCTGCGCGCCGGTCTCGCGCGCGCGCTGCTGCATCCGCCAATGGCCCGCCCCGTGCGCGTCGGCTTCGCCTTCGTGCTCGTGCTGATCGCCAACAAGGCGATGCTGGCGTTGCTGCCGGTGCCGGTTGCCGAAATGGCGCCCACTGGATTGAATTTCTGGGTCGTGGTGCAGTCGGCCGCCATCGCGCTGGCAGCCCCTGTGGCCGAGGAGCTGTTCTTTCGTGGCTGGCTCTGGGCCCGCCTGTCCCGGTCCTGGTCGCCAAACGTGGTGGCGACGGTGACCGGCGTCGCCTTTGCGTTGGCCCACGCCCAGTTCGCCGCCTCGGTGCTGCCGATCACCGTGGCGCTAAGCTGGCTGCGCCTGCGTGACGACAGCCTGCGCGCGCCCTTGGCCCTGCATCTCGCCATGAACGTCTTCGCCGTCGCCGTCACGCTTTCGCGCTAGCCTATCCGTTCGGCCGCATCACCTGACGCAAGACGCTGCCGGATGCCAGCCGGTCGAACCCGGCATTGATCTCGTCCAGCGCGATGGTGCCGGAGATCAGCTTCTGCACCGGCAACTTACCGCGCTTGTACAGCGCGATATAGGCCGGGATGTCGCGCGCGGGCACGCAGCTTCCCATATAACTGCCCTTGATCGTCCGTTCGTCGCTGACCATCGCGGCATGCGGATAGGACACCAGCCGCGAGCCGCTCGGCAGCCCGGCGCTGACCGTGGTGCCGCCGCGCGCGGTGATCGCATAGGCCAGCTCCATCGCCTCGCCGACGCCCGCGGTCTCCACCGCCCAGTCCACCCCGCCATCGGTGGCATCGCGGATCGCCGCCACCACATCGGCATTGCCGGCCAGGAAAATGTCGGTCGCGCCGAGTTCAATCGCCAGCTTGAGTTTTTCCGGATTGGTATCCACCGCGACGATCCGCTCGGCCCCGGCCACCACCGCGCCCATCAGCGCGTTCATGCCGACCCCGCCCAGACCCACCACCGCCATCACCCCGCCCGCTTGGACGCCGGCCGTGTTGAGCACCGCGCCCACCCCGGTCAGCACCGCGCAGCCGAACAGCGAGGCCACGTCAAGCGGCACATCACGGTCGATCTTCACCGCCGAAGACCGCGCGGCAACGACATACTGGGCGAACAGGCTCAATCCCGAGTAGTGCGCGATCGGCTCGCCGTTCAGCTTCAGCCGCCGCCCGCCGGTAATCAGGCTGCCCGCCGCCCGCGCCGTGTTGTTGGTCGAGCACAGATTGACCCGCCCGCGCGAACAATACCGGCAATCGCCGCAGGACGAGACGAACGCGGTGACGACATGGTCGCCCACCTCCAGCCCGGTCACCCCCGCGCCGAGACCGCGCACGATCCCCGCGCCCTCATGCCCCGGGATGGTCGGCAGCGAGCGCGGCCGCAGCCCCTCGATGGTGGAGAGGTCGGAATGGCACAGCCCGGCACCGGCCACCTCGATCAGGATCTCGCCAGGGCCCGGCCCTTCGAGGTCCACCTCCTCGATGGTCATCGGCCGGCTATCGGCATAGGGGCGGGGACGACCCTGTTCCCACAGCACGGCAGCTTTCATCTTCATGGCGGTCGTTCCCTTCGCGAATTGTGGCCGCGGAGGCAATCGAATCCCCCTCCGCCGCGGCACATGCTAAGGTCGCGCGACAAGAAGCGCCACGACGGCGCGTGGAGGTCAGGGATGGACGGTGCTTTCGGGCTGATTTGGATATTGGTGCTGGTGCTGGTGGTCGCGACCGTGTTCGCCGGCACCAAGACGGTGCCGCAGGGTCAAATCTGGACGGTGGAGCGTTTCGGTGCCTTCACCCGCGAGTTGCATCCCGGACTGAACTTCCTGGTGCCCTACATGGACCGCGTCGGCCACAAGCTGAATGTGCAGGAACAGGTGCTGGACATCCCCGAGCAGTCGGTGATCACCAAGGACAACGCCACCGTCGCCGTTGACGGGGTGATCTATTACCGCGTGATGGAAGCAGCCAAGGCGGCGTACCAGGTGACCGACCTGCAACGGGCGCTGTCCACCCTGGCGATGACCAATATCCGCGCGGTGATCGGCGAGCTGGAACTGGACGCCGCGCTGTCGTCGCGCGAGCGCATCAACACCCAATTGCTGACCATCCTGGACGGCGCCACCGAGGCCTGGGGGGTGAAGGTCAGCCGGGTCGAAATCCGCCGCATCGAACCGCCGGAAAACCTGATCCGGGCGATGAACATGCAGATGACCGCCGAGCGCCAGCGCCGCGCCACCGTCGCCGCCGCCGAGGGCGACCGCCAAGCCGCGGTGATGCGGGCCGAGGGTGAGAAGCAAAGCCTGATCCTCGCCGCCGAAGGCCGCCAGCAGGCCGCCAACCGCGATGCCGAGGCGCGCGAAAGACTCGCGCTGGCCGAAGCGGAAGCAACCAGGGTGGTTGCCGCCGCGGCGGCCAATGGGGGCGAGGCCGCGCTGCGCTACTTCATCGCCGACCGCTATGTGACCGCGTTCGGCCGCGTGGTGGACAGCCCCGGCAGCCGGTTGGTGCTGGTGCCGATGGAGGCGACGGCCATTGCCGGCGGCATCACCCAGGCGATGGAGTTGCTGCGCGCGCCGCCGCCCGCAATGCCGTCAGCGCCGCCGCCGCATTCGCCATTCCCGCCGCCGTTGCCGTTGCCGGGTATTTTTGCCGGATCGGTGCCGAACGCGGGAGCGTGAGACAATGACCGACCTACCCCAATCCGTGCTTTGGCTTGGCGCCGGGCTGGTGCTGATGCTGCTGGAGATCGCCGCCCCGGGGGTGTTCCTGATGTGGCTCGGCCTTGCCGCGCTGGGCACCGGGCTGGTGGTCCAGGTGGTGGCACCGGGCTTCGCGCTCCAGGTGGTGGTGTTCGCGGTGTTCGCGGCCGTTAGCATCACCATCGGTCTGCGGGTGCGCGCGCCGCGCCGCGCCGCCCATCTCAACACGCCGGATTCCGGGCTGGTCGGGCGCGAGGCGGTCGCGTTGGAGTTCCACGGCCGCACCGGACGGGTGCGGGTGGGCGACAGCGATTGGAGCGCGCGGCTGGCCAGCGGGACCGAGACGCCGGCGCCGCAAGCGATGCTGCGGGTGGTGGGGGTGGATGGCACAACGCTGGTGGTTGGTGCTGCTTGACCGCGCCGGCTGAAACGGCGTTCAGTTCCCGCCAACGATAACGCACACCGGCCACGGGCCGGGGCAGGGGGGATGGATGCGTCAAATACGCTGGCTTGCGTCGGTGTTTATGGGTGTGTCGCTGCTGGCGATCGCACCCGGCGTGCGTGCCCAGGCCACGCTGGGTCAATCCGGCCTGGTGGGCACGCCCGAGGGCATCACCATCGTCACCGATCCCGCCAAGTGGCCGAAGGTGTTCCAGGAGGCGCCAGCGTTGGCAGCGCTGGTGAAGGAGGGCAAGCTGCCGGCGCTGAAGGACCGGCTGCCGCAGGATTTGATGGTGATCCAGCCGGTCCGCGAAATCGGCAAATACGGCGGCACCTGGCGGCGCGGCTTCACCGGGCCGGGCGATGACGAGAACGGCAACCGGCTGAATGCGTCGGACCGGCCGTTGCTGGTGGATCACACTGGCGCCACGCCGCTGCCGTCGCTGGCCCGCGGCTGGGAGCAAAGTGCCGACGGCAAGAGCTTCACCTTGCATCTGCGCCGCGGCCTGCGCTGGAGCGACGGCGCGCCGATGACGGCCGGCGACTTCATGTTCTGGTTCGAGGAAATCTACGGCAACAAGGACATCACGCCGACGCCGATCCCCGACATGACGCCGCAGGGCAAGCCCGGGCGGATGGTGCGCGTGGACGACTTCACGGTGCGCTGGGAATTCGACGTGCCGTTCTTCCTGTTCGAGGAGCTGATGGCCGGCGACACGCTGATCGGCGGCGGGCAGGCGGTGCGGCAATCCAACGGGCGCAGCCATGGGGCCTATGCGCCGGCGCATTACCTCAAGCCGTTGCTGCCGAAATTCGCTGGCGGTCTTGAGGCGGCCAATGCGGCGGCGAAGGCGGCGGGGTTCGACAACTGGCTGTCGCGGCTGCACTTCATGAAGGACTGGACGCGCAACAATGCTGTGCCGGTGCTGGGGCCGTGGCGCACGGTGGAGCCGATCAACCGATCCACCTGGGTGATGGAGCGCAACCCGTTCTACTGGGCGGTGGACACGGCGGGCAATCAGCTGCCGTACCTGGACCGCGTGGTGATGACGCTGGCCGAGAACCTGGAGGTGCTGAACCTCAGGGCGATGGGCGGCGAGTATGATTTGCAGGAGCGCCATATCGATATCGGCAAGCTGCCGGTGCTGCTGGAGAACCAGGTGCGCGGCAACTACAAGGTGCATCTCGACCTGGCGCTGAACGGCGCTGATGCCATCTATCATTTCAACCAGTCGTTCGACGGCGATGCCGAGATTGCCAAGTGGCTGCGCAATGCGGATTTTCGCCGCGCGTTGTCGCTGGCGATCGACCGCAAGCAGTTGAACGAGACGTTCTGGCTGGGCGTGGCCACGCCGGGTTCGGCCGCACCGGGCGAGTCGCTGCCGTATTTCCCTGGGCCGGGCTGGCGCGAGAAGTGGTCAACGCATGACGTGACGCAGGCCAACGCGATGCTCGACCGCATCGGCCTGACGAAGAGGGACAGCCAGGGCTATCGGCTGCGTACCGATAACGGCCAGCGGCTGCGCATCCAGGTCCAGGCGGTGCAGGCCTTCCTGCCGTGGCCGAAGATCAGCGAGATGGTGGCCGACCAGTGGTCCAAGGTCGGCATCCAGGCCGATGTGAAGGACACCGAGCGCAACCTGGCGATGACCCGCACCAAGAACAACGAGCACCACATCATGGTGTGGAACAATGGCGGCACCGAGCTGCTGTACCTTTTCCCGCGCCATGCCATCCCGGTGGACCCGACCGAGGCCTATATGGGCCCGCTGCATGCGACGTGGTTCGCCTCGGGCGGCACGCAGGGCACCAAGCCTGAGGACCCCAACATCCTCAAGATCATGGAGCTGTTCAGCGCCGCCGCCGGGCAGAAATCCGACGAGCGGATCAAGACGGCGCAGGAAATCTGGAAGATCCTGATCGACCAGCAATACGCCATCGGGACCGTCGGGCAGTCGCCGGCGCTGATGGGGGTGCGGCTGGTGAGTAACAAGCTGGGCAACGTGCCAAGCCGCAACTGCATCGCCCAGCATTGCCGCACGCCGGGCGGGGCGCATCCGGAGACGTGGTTTTATAAGAACTGAGGCGACCCCGCCACATCACCCCGTATGAGGGGCGATGTGGCGGTGTCTTGGGTGACGAAAGCTTAAGCTGGTGCGTGCTTGACCGCTTGTTGGCGAAAGGCCACGTCATGGGCATGAAGATCATCTTGCAGCGCATGGTGAACGCCGGCGACGATAGCCGGACCATCGACATGACGGCGGACGGGCGGTTCCGCGGCCCGCCGCCGACGCCGTGGGCGTTGCAGATTTTGCGCTATGCCATTGTGGTGGGTGTGCTGGCGGCCGGGTTGGCGATGGCGGCGTTTGCGTTGTGGTTTGCGCTGATGTTGATTCCGATTGTGATCGGGGCGGCGCTGGTTGCCTATGCCGCGTTCCGCTGGCGGCTGTGGAAGGCGCGTCGCGCCTATGCCGGGCGGCATGATCTGACGCGCTAGGGATGGGGTCTGGGGCGACGCCCCAGCGGGTCCCGTGGCGCGGCTTCGCGCCGCGACGGCAGCGCCCTCGCCTTCCTTACTCTGCCGCGAGTGCTGGTTTTTCCGACATGCCGAGTTCCTGAGCGAGCAACGTGTAGCTACGCCGCCGTGCCTCGGGGTCATGGGCCGTCGAGAGCACCACGATATCTTCCACCTTGAGTTCCTCGGCCAGGGTGCGGAGTTTGCCGGCGACGATGTCGGGCGTGCCCCAAAAGCTGTCTTCACGCAGGCGTTCGAGCTTGAGTTTTTCGGCGTTGGAGTAGGTGTAGGCGGCGGCTTCGGCGGGCGAGGGCAGGGCGGCGAAGATGCCGCGGTCGCGCCAGATGCGGGCCAGGGCGCGGCTGCTGAACAGGCGTTCGGCTTCCACTGCGGTTTCGGCGGTGATGGCCCAGACGCAGACGGCGCCGAGCGGTTCGGGGTGGCGGGTGCTGGGGCGGTAGCCGGTGCGGTAGATGTCGAGCGCCTGGGCGGCGCCGTGGCCGTCGCTGATGAACCAGGCGAAGCAGTGTGGCAGGCCGAAATGGGCGGCGACCTGGGCGCCGTAGGACGAGCTGCCCAGGATCCAGGTTTCCGGGACGGTGGGGCCTTGCGGCTGGGCGGAGATGCTGCGGAACGGGTGGCGCTCCGCGAGGGGTTCGCCGGCCATCCAAGCCATCAGGTCGCGCACGTCGGCGGGGAAGTTGTCGGCGGACTGGGCGGCGTTGGGGTTGAGCGCGTGCGCGGTGAGGCCGTCGCTGCCGGGGGCGCGGCCGAGGCCGAGGTCGATGCGGCCGGGGGCGATGGCTTCGAGCACGCGGAACTGCTCGGCGACCTTTAGCGGGGAGTAGTGCGGCAGCATGACGCCGGCGCTGCCGATGCGGATGCGGCTGGTGGTGGCGGCCAGGGCGGCCATCAGGACTTCGGGCGCGGAGCCGGCGATGCTGGCGGAGTTGTGGTGTTCGGCGACCCAGTAGCGGTGATAGCCCAACGCCTCGCAGTGCTGGACCAGGGCGAGGGATTCGCGGATCGAGGCGTCGGGCGAGCGGCCGGAGACGACGGTGGACTGGTCGAGCACGGAAAGGCGCATGGGGTGGTCCCTTGTCAGAAGGTGACGGTACCAAAGATCGCACGCAGCACGACATAGGCAAGTCCGCCGACGATAAAGCCGACCAGGGTGCCGTTGATGCGGACGTATTGCAGGTCCGGGCCGATGCGCAGCTCGAGCTTTTCGGTGATCGTGCGCGCGTCCCAGCCGGCGACGACCTCGGCGAT
>JANXSA010000045.1 GCA_025352915.1 Rhodospirillales bacterium
CGAAGGTCACCGCGATGTGGCTGGTATAGGTAAACGCATACGGCATCATGCCAAGCAGGTTGCCCATCAGCACAAAGAAGAACAGCGTAAACACGAACGGGAAGAATGCGCGCCCCTCCGGCCCGATCTGATCGGTGCACATCTTCATGATGCCCTCGTAGGACAGCTCGGCAAGCGCCTGCAGCCGCCCCGGCACGATCGCCCGCGGCCGCGCGCCAAAATACAACATGCCCAGCGTCAGCACCCCAGCGACCACCATCATCAGGTTCGCCTGGGTGAAATTCACGGAGTGGCCCAGGGCCCCCAGCGCAGGGGCCAGGATGAACTGCCCGAGTGCGTCGATCGCTTGTCCTTCGGCGGCCACCGTCACGTCCTTTGCGCCAAGTCGCCGCACCACATGCGGCCAGGAATCCAACCAACGCACGCTCAGCCCCCGCCACCCTCCGGCGGTTCCCGAACACGAGGCGGTTTCGGCGGCGCAACCAGGCGCCACACATTGGCCACCCCGGCCCCGCCCCCCAAAACGACGAACAGCATCAGCAGAAACGGCTTCGTGCCAAGCCACTTGTCGAGATACCAGCCAATGGCAACCGCCACCGCCAGAGCCGACACCAGCTCAACCCCCACCCGCAGACCAATCCCCAGGGCATTGCCCTGAACCGGCGACAATCCGCGGCCGGAGTCACCCCCAGCCCCTTCAAGCCCCTGCCTGCGCCGGGCAGCGCCCAACCGATCCTCAAACGACCCATCAGGCTTGTCCCCTGACGTCCCGCGCGGCCGATCGCCACCGTCCCGTTCTCTGCTCATACGTCCCTCACCCGGCAAGTTTGCGTGCCGAGAGGCGAGGGCTTGCTACAGTCGGGGCAGGGTAGTGTCAAGAACGGTTGAACAGGGTTTAACCCCGGCGCAAGCTCGAATTGTCGATTTCCCGGAGAACCCGCCCGATGAGCCGCATCCTGCACCGCAGCCAGTTCGCCACCCCGCCAATCGCCGTCTCCGGCAAAGGAATGTACCTGGTCGGTGCCGACGGCCGCCAGATCATCGACGGCTCGGGCGGCGCCGCCGTCGCCTGCCTCGGACACGGCGACGCCCGCGTCAACGAAGCCATCAAAGCCCAGCTCGACCGCGTCGCTTACGTCCACACCGCCCTCTTCACCAACCAGGCCGCCGAAGACCTGGCGGACATCATCCTCGACGGCTCCCCCGGCGGCCTCACCCACGCCTATCTCTGCTCCTCCGGCTCCGAAGGCGCCGAAGCCGCCATCAAACTGGCCCGCCAATACTTCCTCGAAATCGGCCAGCCGCAACGCACCCACTACATCGCCCGCCGCGGCAGCTTTCACGGCAACACCCTCGGCGCGCTGTCCGCCGGCGGCAACATGATGCGCCGCGCCCCTTACGCCCCCCTCCTGTCGCAAAACTTCCACCACGTCAGCCCCGCCTTCGCCTACCGCTTCCAGGCCGAAACCGAATCCGAAGCCCAATATGTCCAGCGCCTCGCCGACGAACTGGAAGCCGAATTCCAGCGACTCGGCCCGCAAAATGTCATCGCCTTCATGGCCGAACCCGTCGTCGGCGCCACCACCGGCTGCGTCGCCGCCCCCCCCGGCTACTTCAAAAAAGTCCGCGAAATCTGCGACCGCCACGGCGCCCTGCTCATCCTGGACGAAGTCATGTGCGGAATGGGCCGAACCGGCACCATGCACGCCTGGGAACAGGAAGGCATCAGCCCGGACATCCAGATCATCGCCAAAGGCCTCGGCGGCGGATACCAGCCGATCGGCGGCATCCTCATCGGCGGCCGCGTCGTCGACGCCCTGCGCGCCGGCTCCGGCGCCTTCATGCACGGTCACACCTACCAGGCCCACCCCGTCGCCTGCGCCGCCGCCCTCGCCGTCCAAAAAGTCATCCGCGACGACAACCTCATCGAAAACGTCCGCATCCAGGGCGAGCGCCTCTCGATGCTCCTCACCGAGCGGCTCGGCAACCACCGCCACGTCGGCGACATCCGCGGCCGCGGCCTGTTCTGGGCCATCGAACTGGTCCAGGACCGCGCCAGCAAGCAAGTCTTCGACCCCGCCCTCAAAATGAACGACCGCATCAAACAACAAGCCTTCGATCGCGGCCTGGCCATCTACCCAATGTCCGGCACCATCGACGGCAAAAACGGCGACCACGTCATCGTCGCCCCCCCCTACATCGCCCAAGCAACCGACATCGACGCCATCGTCGCCCGCCTCGGCGACGCAGTCGACGCGGCAGTGGCGTCGGTCTGAAGAAGCAAGGCCAGGGCTCTGCCCTGGACCCGCTGGGGCCTGAGGCCCCAGACCCCCATTCTTT
>JANXSA010000071.1 GCA_025352915.1 Rhodospirillales bacterium
GCCGCCGCCGCCGCCGCCGCTGGTCGCCGTGCCGGCAGTGGCGACGGCCCCGTTGCCGCCCGCCCCGCCGCCGCCCCAGACTTCAACTTCGACCTGGCCGGCGCTGGGGTCCTTGGTCCAGGTGCCGCTGGCGGTGAACACGGTGACCTTCGGCGAAGACAATGCTCCGCCGTCACCGCCATGCACCGCCGACCAGTCGGTGCCGGCCACGTGGAAGCTGCCGGTGGTCAACCGCACCCAGCCCAGCAGGGTCTGCCGGTTGCCGGTGCTGGGCGCCGACGCCGTTACGAAATGCCCGGCGACATAGGTGCCGGTGGTGGGGATCGACGAAGCCGAAACCACCGGTGCCGTCTTGATCCGTCCGAACAGCACATCGCCGGGATCGCTCGTCTCGACCACATGCAGCCACCCGGCGCCGCCCGGTTCCACCGTGCCGACGCCGCGGTTGCTTGCGGAGAAGCCGACCGAAACGGGATCGCCATGCAGCGTGTTCCCGGTGATGACGTTCTTCACCGCCCCGACCTGGCGCACCGCGGTGGCGACATTGCGAAACGCGTTGTCCGAAACCACGAAACCCGAACAGCCCGACAGCAGCAGCCCGACCAGCCCGGTGGCCGAGTTCCAGGTGCCGCCGGCGCCGCGCGTGGCGGCACGGAACTGCGGGTCGCCGTCGATCTCGTTGTGACGCACCAGCACGCGATGCGCGCCGTTTGGCGGCCCCTGGATCGCCGCCGCCGAGAAATCAACGAAGCGGTTGCCCTCGATTGTCAGCCCGTCATAGTCCATGTCATCCGTGGTCGTGGCGACATAGGTGTTGCTGTTGAACAGGATGGCGTGCGGGCCCGAGGTCTGGATGGTGTTGCCGGAAATGCGGCAATTGCGAAAGGCCGGGCTGAGCAGGATGCCCATGGTGTTCAGCCGCGCCTCGCTGACCGCACCGTTGTAGAATCCGCTGCCGTCGCCGTTGTCGCCGACCCACAGCCCCTCGGCGGCATAGCCCCAGTCCGATACGGCGGACACCGCCGGCAGGGTGCGCACCAGGTGGTTGCCGGAAATCTCGTTCCAGAAGCCCGCCGGGGCGGCAACCGCCGGATTGGTGCTGTCACTGACATAGAAGGTGCCGGTGGTGGCGCCGTACAGCGAGGTCACCGCGCCACTGCCGACCGCCGGCTCGCCAGGTGCTGCAGCACCGGCGCCCGGGTTGCGCCCGCCGCCCTCGACCCAGATGTAAAACTGCACCGCGGTGCGCGAGTTCGGCTCCGGCCGCTGGAACACATCGGCGATGATGTTGTTGGTGATGCGCAGGGCGAATTGCGCCGTTTGCCCCTGCGGATCGACATTGGCCGGCGACAGCACGCGAATGCCGGTGCCCATGATCCGGCGCAGGATGTTGCCGGTGATCAGCACGGATTTGCTGCCGAGTGCCGCGATGCCCTGGCTTTCGGTGATGGTGTTGTTGGCAATCACCAGGCCGGAGCGCAGCGGCGCGGTGCCGGCGGAATTCGCATGGGCGGAGATCGCGTCGTCATTGGCGCCGATCACCTCGTTGTCGGCGATCACCACATTGCCGCTGTCCCATACCGCGATGCCGTCGGCCACGGTGCGATAGACCCGGCAGCCGCGCACGCTGACCTGGTCGCTGTTCTGGATCACCATCCCCATGCCGCGCGAATAGATGAACTCGCAGTCATGCACGGAAAGATTGGTGCCGGACATGCGCAGCATCTGCGCGCCCGCACTGCGCGCCACATCGGCCCGGCCGCGCACCGTGAGGTCGCGCATGTGGAAGTCGTTCAGCGGCAGCCAGCCTGACGTGCCGGTCACCGAATTGGTGATGCCGTCGCCGCCGATCGCGTTGATCGCATCATCGATCAACAGCACCGTGCGCCCGCGCCCGGCACCGCGCAGCACCACATTGGAGCGCGGCCGCAACAGCGCCACGGAGACATCCAGGCGATACGTGCCGGCGGGCAAAAACACCTCCGCCCCGCGCGGCTTGGCCGCCGCCGCGTCGATCGCGTTCTGCAGGGTGATGACGTCATTGGTCACGCCATCAGCGCGCACGCCGAAATCCAGCGCATTCACCCGGTCCGCCGCCCGCAACGCCAGCGACCGGCTGCGGGTGCTGCCAGTGGCGATGACGTTGAGGTTCGAAGCGTTGGTGGACGGCAAGGTGGTCTGGTCCACCTGGAGGATGCCGTCCTGGATCTTAAGCCCGGTGCCGACCGAAACCGGCTCCGGCCCGCCCGGAAAAACCCCGACGCGGCCGAGCAACTTGCCGGATGCCAGGGTCAAGCGCGGCTGCATCGGCTCGCGCAGCGCCGCCACCGTGGTGGCATAGGAATCACCCGCGCGCTCGATCAGCGCCAGGTCGGTGTCGATGGTGGTCAACGTCTGCGGAAGCTCACTCAACGTGGGCATGCTGTGTCCTCGCGTACGTGTTGGGGGACAAGGAAGGCGAGGGCTCTGCCCTCGACCCGTTGGGGCCTGAGGCCCCAGACCCCCATCCGCTAAGCGCCTTCGGCAAGGGGGGGCGTCGAGGCCCCCCTTTGCCGAAGGCGCTTAAAGGTTGAGGGTGCAGGGGTCTCGGACCCCTGCTGGGGTCCAGGGGCAAAGCCCCTGGCCTTGGCTTAGGCGACCGCCACCCAGCCCGTAGGCCCGGTGCCGGTCTGCTTGATCCAGAACGTGGCCCCGGCGCCGCCGTCCAGGTTCCGGTAATCCGAACCCGGCGGCGCGCTGACCACGCTCTGCGGCGAGCCGCGTCCGATTGACGACGTGGCGCCGGTGGCTTCGCTGGCGTTGGCCAGGCGGAGCTTGCCGGTGCCGCGCGGGCGCAGCGTCAGGTCGCCGTTGCCGGCGCTGCGCAGCGTGGTGGTGCCGCTGGCGTCGGGGGAGAGGTAGTCCGGCAAAGCGAAGCGCCCCGCCCGCCACATGCCCCAGGTGGCGATCCACTCGACATCGCCGTCCGCCGCCACGCCGAGATCGCCGCGCGTCCAGTTCTCCAGCAACGGGTTGCTGCCGGAGCGGGCGAAGCTGACCGGAACGTTGCAACGCACCAGCAGGGTGCGTTCCTCCGGCAGCGGCGGTGCGGCATAGCCGATGGCGGTGGCACCACTACCGTTGCCGGTGATGGTGATAGGCACGGTGGTGCCGACCGGGCCATAGCCGGTGCCATGACCGGTGACGACGACGCCGATTACCTGGCCACCGGCGATCACCGCCTGGGCTGACGCACCGCTCCCGCTGCCGCCAATGGCGACTGACGCCGCAGTGTAGCCGCTGCCACCGTTGGTGACACGGACAAAACTGATGCGCCCGGCCCAGGCGGCCTGGATGGCACTCATGATCGACTGCACGCCGGTGGGTGCGTCGGTGACCATGATGCTGTCCGCGATGTCGGGGAACACCAGCGTTTGGCGCCCGTCGATCACCACGGGATTGACGATGAAGCGCGCGGTGAAGTCGTGGCGGTTGCCGCGCACCAGCACGCTGTCGGTCTCCGCCCGCAGGCAGAGCGAAGCGGTGCGGCCGGTGAAGTCATTGTCGGCGACAACAACATTCCGCGGCCCGTCGCGCAGCCAGACGCCCTCGCCAGTGCCGGACATGGCGATCCGGTTACCGGTGATCGCCAGGTTGGAACAGGCAATGCCGAAATTCTGGCCCAGCCCGTCGGTCTCCACGTTGGTGGCGCAGATGCCAAATATGGAAAACTCGCCGAGCTGGTTGCCGGCGATGCGCAGGTTGGTGCTACCGCCGCTATTGATCCCGTAGCCGTGGCCGAGGATGGCATTCTGACTGATGTCGCTGTCGATGGCGCCGCCGCAATCGATGCCGTACAGCGCCGTGCCGGTGACGGTGTTCGCGGCAATCCGGCTGGCCACAACATTGGCCAGGATGCCGGCACCGCTATTGCCCATGCTGCCGTTATCGGCCAGCAGGTTGCCCTGCACCAGCAGCGACCGCCCGGCGGCGGTGATGCCATAGATCGTGTTGTCGTGGCAGATATTGCCCGACACCACGATGCCGGCGGCATCCGGCAGCGCATTGCCCCAAACCGGCGGATCGGTGTTCGGCACGTTGAAGTTGCCGACCGCGATGCCGCGCTGGTTCGCCCAGGCGCGGTTGCCGGTGATCTGCGCCAGGCGCACGCGCTGGACATGAGTGGCGTCGTTGAAATCGATGTTGAAGCCGTACTGGGCGTTGTCGTGCGCGCGGCAATCGCTGACCAGCACGCCCGCGCACGCCTGGACCCACAGCCCATGCGCCGCGTTGCCGGCAAAGCGGCAGTCGCGGATGACATGGCGCGCGGCGGCGGGATCGGAGGCGAGCAGCACCAGGCCGCTGCCCAACACCGCCCCCTGGGCGTTGAGAAAATCGCAACGATGCAGGTCAGCACTGGTGCACGCCGCCGTCAGCAGCACGCCCCAGCTCTGCACCGGCACTCCGGCCCGGTTGGCATCGAAGGTGACGCCATCGGCGCGAAAGCCCGGCGCCTGCACCGAGATCCAGGCGCCGTTACCGGCCTGCGCGCCGCGCTTGAGCACCGACAGGCCGGGCGTGCCGAGCAGCACGGTATTCGGCTGGGCGATCGTCCATTGCCCGTCGATGCGATAGGTCCGCGGCCCCAGCCGCACCGGCCGGCCCGAGCCGATGGCTGCGGCAAACGCGGCAGTGTCGTCGGTGACACCATCGCCGACGGCGCCGAAACTCTCCGGCCCCACGGCATCGGCAAGCAGGGCGGCCAGGCTGCGCGCCACGGTGGTGCCGGCGGCGGTGGCGGTGGCGGCCGAGAGATTGGCCGCCCCTGTCAGCACACCGACCGGTTGTGCCGACAACACACTGCCGGACAGGAAAAGCCCAGCGCCCACCGCAATCGGTTGCGGCGCGCCCAGGCCATCGCTGCGGCCCAGCAGGCCGGCCGGCAGGGTAATTTCTTGCTGCATGCCGGCCAGCAACTGCGCCCGGCTGATGCGGCGCAGCACGCCGCCTTGGCTGGCCGGCAAGGCGTCGGTATCCGCCGCCGCCAGGGCGGGCACGAGTTCGTCGATCGTCGGCATCGTTCAGCCTCCAATCAGGATGGGGTTGCCGTTCTGGTCGGTGATCACCGCACCGCCGGCGGCCTGCAACGCGCCCGAGGGCGTTTGCTGGGCCGCCAGCGCCAGCACCGGCAGCGCCACCGCCCGGCCGAGCACGCGCCCGCTGGTGGTCGTCACCGTCAGTTGCAGCCGATAGGTGGTGCCCGCCTGACCGCCCGACAGCCACACGACGGCAATGCGCCCGTCGGCGGCGATGTCACCAACCGTCAGGTGACCGCTGCCGGCCGGGCTGGGGACCACACTGATCGCCGCGACCGCGTCGCTCTCATGCCCCGCCACGGCGGCGGAGATATCGAACTCGTAGTCCAGCACGTCGGCCGGGTCCTTGGCCGGCCAGGACAGCAGCGGCGGGTTCGATTGGCTGGTGCCGCGCGGGACCGGCGCGAAGCCGTCCAGCACGACACGGCGCGCGGTGCTGGGGCGCCAGACCCGGGTGATGCTTACGGACATCGAAGCCCCTCCCTCAATATTCGACGATTACGAGGCCCGCCGCACCGGCAGCCCCGGCGAAATTTCCGCCGCCACCCGCGCCGCCGCCGCCGGCCGACGCTCCGGCACTCGGCAGCCCGGAGGAGGCACCGCCACCGCCGCCACCGGCCGCCGCCGCGCCGCCATGCCCGCCATAGCCGGAGGCCCCGGCATTGTGGCCGGCATTGCCCGCCGAGCCCGTCATGTTGACCGCCCCGCCGCTGCCGCCGCCGCCGGACCCGGAATTTCCCTGACCAGCCGACAGCGATCCCTGCCCGCCGGTGCCGCCCGCCGCCGACAGGAAGGCGCCAAAGCTGGTGGTCCCGCCATTGGCGCCGGAGTTGCCCGATGCGGAACCGGAATTGTTGACGCCGCCCGTGCCGGCAGCACCGACCGTCACCGTCAAGACCTGACCCGGCCCCACGGCGTAGACGCCCTCGGCATAGCCGCCGCCGCCGCCGCCGCCGCCACCACCCGAGGTGGTGTTGCCGCCGCCGCCGCCGCCGCCGCCGATCGTCCGCACCCGCAGCCGCGTCACCCCTTGCGGCACCACGAAGCTGCCATTGGCGGTGAAGCTCTGCATGATGGAAAAGCCCGGCCGCAGCTCGGGCAATTTGTAGGACAGCGTGGGGGCCGTGATCAGTGCTGCAATGTTGCCCGCGGTGACGGTGGTTTGACCGTTCGCGATGGTGACGGTGGCCAGGCCGACCCAGCCGGCATCGACTGCCGGCGCCACCTGGGTGCCGGTGGTGGCGGGCACGCCGGGCTTGAGCTGGAGCTGCACCCGCTGGACGCGCCGCGTATTCTGCGCCGTGCCGGTATTGCCCGGCCCGAGATACGGCATCGCCGGATTGGCCGCGTTGTAATACGGCAGGATGACCGGATTGACATCCACCTCCTGGAACGCCGCCTCGACCAGATGCGTCACCGACTGGCCGCTGCTGCCCGGCGGCGTGACAACCAGCGTGCTGGGCTGCAGGTTGATGCCCATCTTGACCAGCGCCGATGCGGTGTCCGCCGCCAGCGAGCCATAGGCGGCGGCATCCAGCGTCGACGGATCGCTGATGCTGCCGGCGCCAACCAGGACCGCCATGCTGGCCGGCGCGGTCGGCGTCACGGCCAGCCCGTCCACCACGGTGGAACTGCCCAGCACCGCGCGCATCAGCGCGCCCAGCGCCACCATGGCATGGCGGTTGGTGGCCAGCAGGTCAGTGTCCAGCGGAATGCTGCCGGGATAGACGATGTTGCGATCCATTGAGACCTCGCCTGTGTGATTCAAAAAATGACGCCCGGCAGCCGGACGCCTCAGTCCTCGATCCGCACCCATGCCACCGCGGCCGCCGGCACCACGGCAGCCACCGCCGCATGGATGTCGGCATCGGTCACCTGGCCCTCGATCATCGCCAGGCTGGCCCAGGCCGCGGCACCCGCACCCCAGCCGCCGCTGCCGCCGCCCCAGCCGTTCAGCCGGGAAATGCCGCTGCCCAGGGGGCGCCGCACGGTGACGAAACATTGATACGGCAGCGCAAGACTCCCCCAGCCGCCCGCAGCGCCGTAGCCGCACGCAACACCCCAACCGCCGGTATCCGCCGGCCGCCGCGGCTCGAACACCGCGGCATCGCGCCCGGTCAGGTCGCGCAACACCGCCAGCACCGCCGGGCGCGTCGCCCGCTCGCGCAGTAACTCGCGCAGAATCGCCAGGCGAAACGCGGCATCGCCCTGGCCCCGCCGGCGGCGGATGCGCTGGCCGAAATAATCCGCCGCGATCAGGTCCAGCGTCGCTCCGCTGGCGGTCGCAATGCGCGCTTCCGCCCGCACCGCCGCCAGCAGCTCATGCAGCCAGGCCCAGCCATCGGCCAGCCCCGCCAGCACCGCATCCAGCGTTGCATTGGCCTCGCCATGCCACCTCGCCGGCAACACGGCTTTCAACCGCGCCAGCATGTCCCCAGCGTCGCCCTGCATATTTGATGTTCCTCGTTGTCGGGAAGGAAAGGCCGGAGTCCCTAGCTCACGACGATGCTCCCCGGCCGCACCACCCCGGCAGGCCCGGGCGACACGTCCGCAGCACTGCCGTCCAGTTCCACAGCGGTCACATTGATCACGCTGGCCGAGGCGCCATAGGCCAGCTGCGCCAGCCGCGACCACGGCATGATCTCGCCGATGCCCAGCGCGGAAAGATGCGCGGTGATCGCCAGTTGCACCGCGGCGGCAACCTCGACATGCACCGCGTCCGGCGCGGTGACGATCGACAGCTCGACGCTCACGAGGAACACCGCCGGTGGCTGGACCGCGAAGCTGGTGCCCAGCGGACGCACCGCCTCAATCGCGCTGGCCGCCGCCGACAACAGCTCGGAAGACGGCGTGCCAGTGCCGTCATCGACCGTCACGACGAAGAATCCCGTGCCCACATTTTCGGCAATGCTGTAGCGCAGGCCTTGGCGCAACGACGACACGGCATAGCCGACCGCCACCGGCGTCGCCCGGCTGCGGCTGGCCAGGTAGTCACGAAAGCGCAGCCGCAGCGCCGCATCCGTCTCGGCATCCAGCCCGCCCGCCAACGGCCCGTCATTGGCCACCGTGTCCACCCCGGCCAACGCATCGGCAATCAGGGTGATGCTGCCGGCCTGGACATTGCCTGCGCTGCCCGGCGAGGCAGCCTCAACCGGCACCACCACGCTGCCGACGCCGGCGCCCATCACATAACCGGACTGCGCCACGTTCCAAGCCGGATGCGCGGTATCGGCGCGCACCGTGAACCCCTGCGCCGCATCGCCGGTGCGCACCAGCGCACCCGCCGGCACCAGCGCCGCCTCGGTGGTGGCAAAACGCGCCAGGCGAACCTGCCCGGTGGCGGGCACCGCCGGCAACCGCGCCAGCGCGAAATCCGCCATCCACGAATCGAGGTCCGCGTCCTGGCTCGTCGCCGCCCGCGTCATGCTCTGCACTTGCAACACCAGCCACTGCATCCACAACGCCACCGAGGCATTCGCCTCCAGTATCGCGCGCAGCACCGAGCCGACCGACAAATCCACCAGCGCGCGCGAAGACGCCTGCACCGCCGCCGCGCCCGCGGACACCAGCGATGCGAAATCCTGAAGGCGCAACTGCATCACTGCTCTCCCACGGTCAGGCTCAAACTTTGCGTCTCGCCGCTATCGGCATCGGCATAGCGGATCGAGACGAACACCCGTCCGTCATCGCCCGCCCGCACCTCGACCACCGGCTCCGGACTGCGCGCCACCGCCGCCTCGCGGAAAATCTGACTGCGCACCACGGCACGGACGCGCGCGGCCGAGGCCGGCTGGCCGACAAACTGGCCCAGCCCCGCGCCGTACTCCGGCTGCCAGATATACTCGCCGGGATTGGTCAGCAGCCGGCGCAACACCCGCTGCCGCCCCAGCGCCACCCCCTCGGACAGCGCCAAATCACCAGTCGGCCCGGCCACGATATCGGCCCCGAACTCATGCGAAAGATCCGGCATGTTCCCTCAATCCTGCGGCGATGGCGGGCCAGACAGGCTGGCGTGACCATGCTGGTTATAATGTGTTCGCAACGTATCCAACGCGCCATGCCCGTCGAACACCCGGCCCGACACATGCAAGTCTCCGGTGATCCGCACCGTCCCGTCATTGGCCAGCCGCAGCACCGCGCCCGAAGCATGGCGCAGCACCAGCTCGCCCACCGCACCCGCCGGCGCCGGACGGCGATCGGAAAAACACCCTCCCACCACCACGCCATGCTCGGCGTCACCCTCCTGCGCCAGCACCAGCACCTGGTCGCCCGGCTGCGGCAGGCAGAACACCCCCCACCCCGCCCCAACCCACGGCGATGTCACCGGCAACCAGCCGGACAACACCCCCTCCGGCTGCAAACGAACCCGAACCGCATGGCGCGCGGCATCGGCACTGGTCACCTCGCCAAACCTGGCCTGACCCTGCGCCCGGTCCATCGCGCCAGCCTGCGCCTTCACCGCATTCAGAAACCGGTCCATCAGACCTCCTCGGTGTGGTTGGTGGCAGAGGTAAGCAAGGCCAGGGCTCTGCCCTGGACCCGCTGGGGCCTGAGGCCCCAGACCCCCATCCAGTTGAAGCGCCTTCGGCAAACGGGGCCGGCTCGGCCTGGGGGTCAGATCGAGATGACCCCCTTTGCCGAAGGCGCTTAAGGGTCGAGGTCCAGGGTCTCGGACCCTGGTGGGGTCGAGGGGTAAAGCCCCCGCCTTGCTTACTCCGCCGCCGACCGCGCCGCGGGGCTTGTGGCCTGGCTGCTGGTGCTGGCGTTGCGGGCGCGCAGGGTTTGGGTGAAGCCTCGGCTGACGTGCAGGGTTCGGTCCACTTCGTCGATCCAGT
Source organism: Rhodospirillales bacterium (assembly GCA_025352915.1). Lineage (GTDB taxonomy): Bacteria > Pseudomonadota > Alphaproteobacteria > Acetobacterales > Acetobacteraceae > CAMDGX01. The sequence goes on from JANXSA010000071.1 coordinate 9,911, forward strand.
ATTCCTGGTCGAAGTCGGTTTGGGTGCCTTCCAGGCGGATGGTGGTGCGCGGTGCCATGGCCAGTTCGCCCGGCATTTCGGCAACCACCACGCGTTCGTGGCGGGTCAGTTCGGCCAGGCGGCGTTGTGCGAGTTTCAGCGCTTCGTCGGGGGTAAGGTTGGGGACGATGTAGACGTGGCGCTGTACTTCGCCGCGTCCGCTGCCGCGGCGGCGGCGCGCAATGCGGATGAAGGCTTGCTGCTGGCGCGCGTTCCAGCTTTTGACCACCACCTCGATATCGCGCGCGAGCGTCAAGGATCGTTCCAGCCGCAGCCCGGTGACGTTGGCGCGGCCGAACGGCCCGTTGCTGGCGCGCAGGGTGAAGGCGGTTGCTTGCGCGGCGCGGGCCGGGCGGAAATGCAGCGTCGTGCCGGTGACCCAGACATCGAAGCCTTCCAGCCCCGCCAGTGTGACCAACAGATCCCATTCCGTGGTGGCGCGGCTGAACTGGTCGAGCGTGATCCGGTCGCGTTGCAGTTGCCAGTAGCGGCCGACCGGCGTTGTGGTTTGCGTCACATCGGCCGACAGCCCGCGCCGCTGCGCCAGCAGGCTGGCGATCTCGCTGGCGGTGCGGTTGGAGAAGCTCTCCTGCGTCCGCGCCTCGATCAGCCGCGCGGTCAGGTCGCGCCCGGACAGGAACACCAGGCGCCGGACGGCATCCATCTCCAATTGATCGACCTCGCCCTGGATCAGGCTGGCGCGCCCACCATCCATCGCCACCCCGACATCGACGATCAACCGATCGGAAGACATCCAGGCCGCAGGCGGTGTGTTGCCAAGCGCCACCACCAGCGAGAATCGGTCGGCGGCGTAATGGTTGTTGCTGGTGACACGGGCCGAGACGGCGTTTTCGACCGCCTGACCGTCGACGGATACCAGCAGCCGGGGCCGCCGCACCGTGCCCAAACGCGGTTCACTGTTCAGCAATGCCACCCCCCGCGGAGGCGTCGATGGCCGGCAGTTTCAGCCGCACCACGCCCTCCAGCATCGGATCGTCGAGCCCGTTCAGCCGGGCGATGCGCAGCCATTGGGTGGCATCGCCAAGCTCCGCCGCCGCCACATGGAACAGCGTTCCACCGGCCTGCAAAATCGTGCGCATGTCGTACTCCCGCCTGTTGTAGACAACCTATCCGGCCATCCCCTCCGCCCCGGCACTGGCCCGCCCCAGCGGTCCGCGCGCCTCGGCCAACGCGGCCAACGCGGCGGCGTCATCGCGCGCAGCCAGCCGCCCGGCGGCGGTCGTGGTATCGGCCGCGCGCAGCCGTCCGCCGCGTTGCGCAATCGCCTGGTCCAGCGACGCCTGTTGCCCGCGCAGCCCGCTCACCGCCGCCCCCTGCGCCGCCGTGCCGGAGCGCAGCGCGCCGGGTGCTGCAACCAGGGCCGCCAGCCCCGCGACATCGACCACACCCTCCAGTGCGGCGAACTCCGCGCCCCCGAGCGCGCCGATATCGGCCAGCACCCCGGCGGCCAGCGACAACCCGCCCTCCGCCAGTCCCTCCGCCTCGTCGCGCAGCACGGTGCAGGCGATGCGATAAGGGATCCAGTTGTCGCGGGCATAGTTGGCCTCGAACCGGCCGACCACCACGGAGTAGAAGAAGCTCCCCCAGGACAGCGGCCAGACCCGCCCGCCGGCACGCATCAGGTCGATCGCCCGCGCCCGGAACACCGCGTCCGCGCCGCTGAACACGCCTTCCCAGACGATGTCGGCGTCATCGCGCCCCATCGCGTCGATCACCCGCCGCCCGCCGGGCAGCCGATGCACCGCCAGGCGCTGCCGCCCGCCCCAGAAAACCCGGGACGGGAGCTCGAACGCCTCCAGCAGCACCGGCCCGATCAGCAGATACTCCGACATGCCGCCTCCGAATGGTTGATGGTGGGCTCAGCCCAAAATCGAATCCCGCCAGGCTTCCCAGCCATAGCGCTCATGCAATCCGTCCAGCCCGAAGGCCACGCCGAGCCGCCGCCGATAGCAGCGAAACCCATCCGGCCATTTGCAGAATCCCGGCTGGCGCCGCCGATGATCGATGGCGGCTGCCGCATTGGCCGGGCTGGAGAACAGCCCGATGCCCTTCGCACTCCATGGATCGACCGGCGCGCCGGGATAGCGAAACTGGAAGTGCCAGACATGGAACATCGTGGCCGGCATCCCGGCCGGCGTCGGCTCGGGCAACTGCATCACATCGGCCAGATCGGCCGACGGGGGACCGTCATCCCAATATTCGGCAAAGCCCTGTTCCCACGCCCCGTCGCCATCGAGCCTTTCATGCCCGATCCAAAACCCCAGCGGCCACGCCCGCAGCCCCGGCCGATGCCGCAGCCGCTCGCGCGCCTCCTCGGCGTGGCTGCGCCGGGCGAAGTGGCCGAGCAGCAGATGCGGCAGCTCATCGTCATGCGCCATCCAGTCGTCTTCCGTGCCCTGCCAGTGCCACAGCGACCAGATCACCGGCCCGTCCGGCGCATCGCTCATCCCCCGCCCTCCGGCAGCAAGCCATCGGGGAAGGCGTCCTCGTCCAGCCGGTATTCCTCGATGACAAACCCGTCCGGCCAGTCGCGGAATCCCACGTCGCCGCACACCCGCCGGATCGCCGCCTTGGCCCGCACCGGGCTCGAATAAACCCCGATGCCCTTCTCGTCCGCCGCCGCGCCGCCGGTGCGATGGACCAGGCGATACAACCGCATGCCGGGCACCACCGGCGCCGACCTGCGGCCAATGCGCGGCCGGCGCGCGCGCGGCACCGGACCGGTCGCCGTCGGCGCGTCGAGCGCTTCCTCCCAGGTGATGAAGCCACCGCTCCAAGCGACATCGTCCAGCGTGTTGCCGAAGCGGCGGAAGCCGCCCGGCCAGGCGCAGAATCCCGGCTTGCCGCGCAGCCGGACAATCGCCGCCTCGGCGCTGGCAACACGCGCATAGATGCCAACCAGGCGCTCGCTGCCATCCTCGTCCCACTCGGCATCGGGTCCGATCCGGAAATGCCAGAGCGGATGCAAGGCACGTTCGGGCGCATAGCTCGGCGGGTCAGTCATGCTTCATCATCCGCTCCGCAACGAAGGCTGACCATACCGCTGCCGCCCAATCACGGCCCCAGGCTGCGCTGCCCGCCATCATGCGGCGGCGCTGCCAGCACCACCGTCAGTTCCACCCCGGCCACCGGCGCCGGGTCCAACCGGGCGCCGGACCAAGGTGTCAACGCCAACCGGACGGCCGCATCACCAGTCCATGCCACCGTCACCCCGTCGGCGTCCCCCGCACTCTCCCATGCGGCCAGAGTATGGCGCGTGTTCGGTGACACCACGCGCCAAGCAACCAGGCGCGACAACGTCTCCACAAAAATCCAGCCGTGGTCGCATTCCTGATGCTCCAGGCGCATCGCCAGCCTGCCATCGCGCGACACCATCGTCTCCCCGACTCCCAGGCGGGCACAGGGTGGGTTGCGGGTCCATGGCCGCGTCAGCCCCAACACAATGCCCACCAGCACCCAGCCCACCGCGCACACGGCGCCAACCGCCAGCCGGCGGCGCAGCGCAGCCCGGCGGCCGTTCTCAGATGTGGGCGTCATCGTACGGGTCATGCTGCGGCGTGGTGTTACTTTTCATGGCCTCCGCCTCAATCCATATCCGGAAAGACCTCGATATCGAGATTCATCCCCAGCGCCGCCATCCTCCGCATCGTCTCAGCCGTCAGCACATCGCCGATGTTGCGCTCGCCCGGCAGCGACACCTTGATCTGAATGTCCCCGCCCTCGCCCAGCAGCCGCGCTACCAACGCTGCATGCGCCTCCAACCCGGCCAATTTCTCCAGCAGTGCCACCAGGAAGTCGCGCCGGGCTTCCACCCTGCGCCGCGCCACCCAATAGCTCTGCGGCCAGCGTCCGGGTAGTGGATCGCCACGCATCGTCGTGCGTGGCAGCCCCATCTGCCAGCAGCGGAAGGGAGCGCGCCGGAACGCCTCGGTCAATAAAGCGGGATCGATCGTGGGGTGCCATATCTGGACCGAGATCACGAACCGCAGCGCAGCCGCCTCGTCATCCATGGCCGTCATTCGGGGCTGCCATCTGCCGCGGGCCGTTCGCCAGCGCCGCCCATGCCAGCGCCGCCCATAATCGAGTCCCGCCAGGCCTCCCAGCCATAGCGCTCGCGAAACCCATCCAGCCCGAATACCACACCAAGCCGCCGCCGGTAGCAGCGAAAGCCTTCCGGCCAGTCGCAAAACCCCGGCTGGCGGCGCCGATGCGCAACCGCCGCCGCCGCATTGTCGGGGCTGGAAAACAGCCCGATCTCCTTGGCGTTCAACGGCAAGATCGCTGCCGAGGGATCGGATACCTTGAAATGCCACAAATCCCACAAGATCGGCGGTAGTTCACCGGGCGTCGGTTCCGGCAGCATCAAGATGTCGGAAGGGTCGGCCGACGGCGCATCGTCGTCCCACGGATCGATGAAGCCCAGCTCCGAACCACGAGCGTCGTCAAGTCGCTCGCGGCCGACCCGAAATCCAAGCGGCCAGTTGCGCAACCCGGACCGCAGCCGCATGCGTGCCCGAAGTGCCTCGGCTTCCCTCCGCTGCGCGAAATGTCCGATCAACAGGTGGGGAAGCTCGTCGTCTTCCGAGCCCCACCCATCGAGGTCGGCTTGGAAGTGCCACAGCGACCAGACGAGCGGTCGGCCTGGATCGGCAAGCGTCACGGATTTCTCTTCACGCATCGGGTTCCTCTGTGTCCGGCAAAAACAGCAACAGGCCAGGATCCTCGAACGCCCTCGACCCATGCTTCTGGATCTTGCGCATGTCCCGTAGCAGCGCCGGATCGCTCTTCCAGCGGCCCCGCCCGAACTGCCCGTCCATCAGTCGGTGAGCATACTGCTCGGGTGTTTCGCCAATATACCGTGGGAGACCTTTGGACCAGCTTGGCGTATCTGTCGCCGCTTCCTTGCCGCTCTGACGTGGAATCCGTCACATCGGTCGCGGCGGGACGACAGGTGGCTTGGACAGCAACAATGGCGGCAGCCACCACTGCACCTGGACCGCGCCGCTCCGAACCCCACCCTGCCGAGCCATGCCGCTCGGCGCAATCGGCAGCACCAGCCGCGCCGGCAGCCGGATGGCATCGGGATGCGCGGCCCGCCACCAGGCCGGCGCCGCGGCGCCGTGCGGGATGAACACGAACGGCAGGCGCAGCACCAGCCCCGCCATAGGCGCGTCCCGACCCTGCCCATTCATGCCCGCATTCCCCATGGCCCGCTATCCCACCGACGCGCTCATCCAAGCCGGCGAGACCAGCGGGTCAAAGCCGGTCATGCCCGAGGGCGGCCGGTCCGCCGCGCGGCCCAGCTGCTCGGCGATGAAGCGGCCGAGCAGCGCGCCGTCCACTTCCAGCACACCGCCGATGCCGCCCGACTCACTGTCCGCTGCCTCCTCGGCCCCCGCCTCCCTGGCCCCCGTCTCCCTGGCCCCCGTCTCTCCGGCATCACCGCGGGGCGCCTGCACGGGCATCGCCGTCTCCTGGCGCCCGGCGAACCCGCCGAACCCGCCATCCGCCGCCGACGCCATCACCGACGCATCCGGTGCCGCCGAGGGTATCGCCATCGCGTCGGAAGGGGCCGCCGACCAGGCCGGCCAGCCCGCCCGCTCCACTGCCCCGGACATGGGCGACGCCGCTACCTGCTCCACCGATTCCGGCACCGGGGCTGCCGGCGCGGCAATCGCCGGCGGTGCCGCCAACCGGCCCCAATCCACCCCGCCCCAATCCACCCCGTCCCAATCCACCCCGCCCCAGTCCAGCCGCCCGAAGCCCGGCCCCGTCTCGCCATCCGCCGGTGCCGCCGCC
>JANXSA010000100.1 GCA_025352915.1 Rhodospirillales bacterium
GCTGCCGGGGGCGGTGGCGGCGGTGCTGGGGGCGGTGCTGGTGGGGGTGGGGATGGCGGCGATTCCGGCCTTGATCACGGCGGCGGCGCGCACGCGCAGCAGTGCCGGGGATTACGCGCGGGCGTTCAGCGTGGCGACGGCGGCGCTGGGGCTGGGGCAGTTGCTGGGGCCGGTGCTGGCCGGCGGGCTGGCGGATGCGCTGGGGACGATTGCGGCGCCGTTGTTCGGGGCGGTGGCCTATGCGATCGGCGCGGCAATGGCGGTGGTGGATTTGCGGCGGGTTCGTTGAGTATGATGGTGCGATGATGAAACCGACATCGCTGTTGCTGGCGGGGATGGTTGCCGCGGGACTTTGGTCGGGCGGGATGGCGCGGGCGCAATCGGCGGCGGACGCCGAGGCGGCCTATCTGCGCGGGCTGGCGGCGGCGCAGGTGCATGATGGGGCGGCCGCGATGGCGGCATTTCGTGAGGCAGCCGAGCAGGGGCACGCGGCGGCGGTGAATGCCGTCGGCATGTTGCTGATGGGCGATCATGGCCAGGCGCCGGACCTGGCCGCGGCGCGCGGCTGGTTCGAGCGGGCGGCGGGGATGGGCTATGCGCCGGCGGCGTTCAACCTGGGTAATATTTATGCCCAGGGGCGCGGGGTGGCGCGCGACGATGCGGCGGCGATGCAGTGGCTGTTGCGCGCCGCCGAGGGGGGGCATGGGCCGGCGGAATTTACCATCGGGGCGATGCATTTGCGCGGCATGGGGGTGGTGGCCGACGAGATGGAGGCGATGCGCTGGTATCGCCGCGCCGCGGCGAAGGGTTTTGCGCCGGCCGAGGATGCGGTCGGTCTGGGGCTGGAGCGGGCCGGCGACCGGGTGGGGGCGGAGGAATGGTATCGCCGGGCGGTGGCGCAGAATTTCGCCGTGGCGCAGGTGCGGCTGGGCGACCTGTTGAGCCGGGCGCCGGCGACGGCGGCGCGCGATGCCGAGGCGCGCGAGTTGTTCGGCCGGGCGGCGGCGCAGGGGTTTGCCGCCGGGGCGGTGCGGCTGGGCGGGTTGCTGGAGGCCGGGCGCGGCGGGGCGCGCGACCTGGAGGGGGCGGCTGCGGCCTATCGCGCGGCGGCGGAGAAGGGCGACGCGGCGGCGCAGGCGGAGTTTGGCCGGGTGCTGTCGCTGGGCCAGGGGGTGGCGCAGGACGATGCCGCGGCGGTGGCCTGGCTGCGCCGGGCGGCGGAGCGCGGCAGCCCGGCGGGGCGGTTTCACCTGGCGCGGATGACCGCAGCGGGGCGCGGGACGGCGCAGGACGATGCCGCGGCGACGGCGCTGTTCCAGCGCGCGGCGGAGCAGGGGCTGGCCGGCGCGCAACATGATCTGGGGTTGCGGCTGGAGGGCGGGATCGGGGTTGCGCGGGATGTGGCGGCGGGGCTGGCCTGGCACCGGCGGGCAGCCGAGCAGGGGTTGGCGCCGTCGCAGCTGCGGCTGGGGCTGGCGTATGACAATGGCACTTCGGTGGCGCGCGATGTGACGCAGGCGATCGGCTGGTACGAGCGGGCGGCGGCGCAGGGGCTGGCGGTGGCGCAGAACAACCTGGGCTTCATCCTGGCGTTTGGGCGCGATGCGCCGCCCGGTGCGCCCAACGACGCACGCCGGGCGGAGGCGTTGTTCCTGGCCGCCGCTGCGCAGGGAAACCTGGCGGCGGCGAGCAATTTGGGGTCGCTGTATGAGGGCAGCCTGCTTGGGCCGCCGAAGCTGGAGGTGGCGCTGGCGTGGTTTCAGCTTGCGGCCGAGGGCGGACATGCCAACGGGCAGTATTCGCTCGGCCGGTTCTATGCCAATGGGCTGGGCGGGCCGCGCGACGACCTCGCGGCGGCGCTGTGGTACGGGCGGGCGGCGGCGCAGAAGCAGCCGGTGGCGCTGGTGGCGCTGGGGTTCATGTTCCTGGAGGGGCGCGCGGTGCCGCGCGACGATGCCGAGGCGTTTGCGCGGTTTAGTGCCGCCGCGGCGATGGATGATCCCGCGGCGATGAATGCGCTGGGGCTGATGTACGAGAACGGGCGCGGGATGCCGCCGCAGCCGGCGCGGGCGCTGGAGTGGTTTCGCCGGGCGGCCGAGAAGGGTCTGCCGGCCGGGCAGTTCAACCTGGGCGGGCTGTACGATCGCGGCGAAGGGGTGGCGCGGGATGCGGCGCGGGCACTGGAATGGTATCGCCGCGCCGCCGAACAGGGGTTTCCGCCGGCCGAGAACCGCATCGGGATGATGTATGCCAACGGGATCGGGGTGGCGCCGGACGATGCCCAGGCGCTGATCTGGCTGCGGCGCGCAGCCGAGCGGGGGTTTGCCGAGGCGCAGGGCAATCTTGGCTGGATGACCGCCAATGGGCGCGGGATGCGGGCGAGCGAGGCGCAGGCGCTGGAGTGGTATCGCCGGGCTGCCGGGCAGGGTCATGCGGCGGCGCAACTGGCGGTGGGCGTGGCCTATGCCGAGGGGCGCGGCGTTTGGAAGGACGCCGCCGAGGCGATGCGCTGGTTCCAGCAGGCGGCCGAGCGGCAGAACGCGGAGGCGATGCGGCGGATCGGCGGGCTGTATGAAAACGGCGAGGGGGTGGCGCCGAGCGATGCGGCGGCGGCGCCGTGGTATCGGCGGGCGGCGTTGCGCGGCGATGCGCAGGCGCAGTACCGGATGGGGGTGTTCGTGGAGCATGGGCGGGCACTGCCCCCCGATGCGGCGGCGGCGGCGAATTGGTATCTGCGGGCGGTGGAGCGGCAGCATCCGGCGGCGCAGTTCGCACTGGGGCGGCTGTACGAGACCGGGACCGGGGTGGCGGCGGATGCGACGCTGGCGCTGGCGCTGTATCTGCGGGCGGCCGAGCGGAACGAGCCGGCGGCGGCGCGGGCGGCGGGGCGGATGCTGTTCGAGGGCATTAGCACGGCGCCGAATGCCGGCGAGGCGCTGCGGTGGTATCAGACCGCGCTGCGGCTGGAGGGGGAGACGCGGGGGCAGCGGTTGCTGGCGCTGTACGACCTCACGCTGGCGGCGCGGTTGAAACCGGGGACGGGGTCGCCGCAGGACGATCGGGCGGCGCTGGAGCATTTGCGGCGGGCGGCGGCGAATGGGTCGGCGGCGGCGACGGCGGAGCTTGGGGTGATGATGTACTATGGCTGGGGCGCGCCGGCGAATGCCGCCGAGGCGACGCGGCTGTTCCGGGCGGCGGCGGCGGCGGGGTCGCGGGTGGCGCAGGAATGGTTAAGGAAGCTGTCGAGCCATTGATGGATAAAAGTTTTTGCTTCTTTTTTCAAAAAGAAGTGCTTGTTCTTTTTTGAAAAAAAGAACCAAAAAACTTTTATCCATTTGGCTTTGTTCAGTCAAAATGGGCGGTTACCGGGCCGAACGGGGTGAAGCGGGATTCGATGCGGTCGCCTTGGGCGATCGGGTATTGCTTGGTGAAGGAGCCGGACATGATGAGCATGCCGGGTTCGAGGGCGCGGCCGAATTCGGCGAGTTTGTTGGCGAGCCATTGCACCGAGAGGAAGCCGCCGCCACCCATGACTTCGGCGCCGGTGGCCTGGTCGATGACGGTACCGTTGATGTCGACGGCCACGGTCGAGGTGGCGAGGTCGCGGTTGGCGGCGGTGAGTGCGATTTCCGGGCCGGTGACGAAGGCGTATTGCTGGGCGTTGTCGGCCATGGCGAGGGCGATGTCTTCGCTGAACGGGCCGCGTTTTTCGACGATTTCGAGCGCTGGGGCGGCGTGGCTCGTGGCGGCGATGGCCTGTTCCAGGGTGACGTTGGGGCCTTGGAGGCGGGTGCCGATGCGCAGGCAGAGCTCGTTTTCGAAGCCGGGGGCGATGATGCCGGGGGTGCGGAAATGGTGGCCGCTGGGCTTGTGGCCGCTTTGCAGGAGGAAGCCGAAGCAGGGTTCGTGGATGTTCCACTGGGCGCGCATGGCGGCGGCGGT
>JANXSA010000107.1 GCA_025352915.1 Rhodospirillales bacterium
CTCGGCCAGGGCCTCGACCATCGGGCGGTAGGCGGCCTGATTGAGCTTGGCCTCGCCGGCCGGCATTTCCAGGATGTAGCGGAAGTCCTGCGGCAAAGTGGCCAGTGCCAGGCGGACCCGGCCGAGGGCTGCGTCGCGCGCGCCGGCGGACAAGCGGGCGGCGCCGCGGATGTAGACGTCGTGGTGCAGGGTGCGGTTGGTGCAGGTGTCGATCACCAGTTCGCGCATCAGCTGGTCGTCGAAGCGGTCGTGGATTGCCTTCTGTTCGGGGGTCAGCAGGAGGTCGACGAAATTCTCCATCAGGCGGGCGGAGCCGGCGAAGTCGAGTTTTGCCCCGGCGAGGCTGGCGGCGACATCGGCGTGGAAGCAGGGGCGCCAGGACTCGTTCATGTATTCGTGGCTGAGATAGGCCACCGGGAGGTCTTCCAGCCGGGGCAGCAGGTCCTGGATCATGGTGGTGGAGGTGAGGTGGGTGGCGCCGGCGGCGGCCAGGGCCTGGAGCACGGCGCGACCGGCGACGACCTGGCGGTCGCTGCGCCCGCCCTGGCGGAGGCCGGCCTCGCGCATCACCCGCTGCATGCCCAGCAAGCCTTGTTGGGCGGGCAGCGCGTTATAGCTCAGGTGCATCAGCCCGCCGGCGCGCAGCTTGGCGGCGGCGAGGCGGACGATGCCCGCCCGCACGGGGTCGCCGACCCAGCTCCAGACGCCGTGCGCGGTGATGATGTCGGCTTCGGGCAGCGCCGTGCCCTGGGGGGAGTCGGCGAAGCTCGATAGGTCGGCTTCGATGAAGGTGATGTTGTCGAGCCCGGCCTCGGCGGCGAGCCGGCGGGCATCGGCGATGGCGGCGGGCATGAAGTCGATCGCGGTGACGGTCCAGCCGGGATTGGCGGCGGCGATGACGCAGGCGTTGACGCCGCGGCCGCAGCCCAGCTCCAGGTAGTGCATGGCGCGGTTGTCCCAGGGCGCGTCGACGGCATAGCCGTTGATCAGGCAGGCCAGGGCGAGCATCGGCGGCGACTGGGAGACGAAGTAGCCGGCGGTGTAGGCGATGTCGGTGACGTAGCCGGCGCTCCAGGATGTGCTCATGTGCCAGCCCTTTCGTGTTCGTCGGCCCTTTCACGTTCGTCGGCCCTTTCGCGTTCGGCTTCGGCTTCCACCACCTCGGCCTCGAAGATCGCATCGGCGGCCGGGGCGGCGCGGCCGAGGCCGGGGGCGGGCAGCCAGGTGTTCCAACCGAGCCGGGGCGGGGCCGGGCCGGCGCCGAGCGCCATCGGTGGCACTGCGTCAGGCGCCAGGACCGGGTTGACGGCGAAGCCGGTTTCGAAGCCCAGGAATGCGCGGATCAGCGCCACCAGCCGGCGCAATGCCGGACGGTCGGGCAACAGGGCGTTGAAGCCGTCGCGGTCGAGCGGGCCGACGCGCAGCACCACGCGGGCGTGCACGTCCCAGGCGCGCACGCCGATCGCCGCGTCGACGCCGAGCTGGTTGAACGCGCCGGGGCGGCGGCCCTGTGGCATGCGGGTGCGCTGGTCGGGCGGCAGGGCGAGCCAGGCGCCGGCGAATTGCTGCACCTCGACCGGGCGGCCAAGCCAGTCCGACGTCAGGGCGGCGAGGCGGTCGGCGGAGCGCGGGCGCATTGCCAGCAGCCCGGCGTAGTGCATCAGCGCGTCGGCGCCGGCGTCCATGCGGCCGACCAGGCCCGGGGTGCCGAAGCCGGTCAGCGACAGCAGCACGCCGGCCATCGGGTCGCTGGCCAGGGCTTCGCGGCCGGGTTCCGGGGGGCGTAGGCGGGCTGCCTCGGTGGCGCGGTGCAGGCGGTATTTCGCGCCGGCACGGGCGAAATGCAGCACGAAGCGGTGGGACAGCATGTCGAGGAAATCATGCAGGGCGCGCGAGCGGTTGCGCAGCGTGGTGGCCAGCACTTCGCTGTAGTAGCGCGGCATAACGCCGGTGGCGCCGGTCAGGGCCATCACCGGGGTGGTCACGGCGGGCGGGGTGCCGGCTTGGACGGTCAGGATATCGGCGGGGGGGAAGGCGAGGCCGGGCGGGCTGTGGAAGCGGACGGCGCCTTCGAGGTCGGGCGCGCGGGCGGCATGGGCCAGGACGCGCACCGCGGCGTCGAAGGCAAAGCGTTGGGGCTCGCGGTGCAGCCGGGCCAGGGTCGAGCCCGGCTTCACAGCAGCACCCGCATCCCTGCCCGCGCCGGCCATGACGCCGCCGTGCCGGAGCGGCCACGCAGGGTGGCGCGGGTGCGCACGAAGGCGTTGACCGTGGCGTGCAGGGCGAGGAAGCGGTCCAGCACCGCGGCCATCAGGTACAGCCCGCCGACCTGCCAGGCGCGCGGTTCGAATTCGAGGGTGACGTCCAGACCGCGGCAGAAGGCGCCAATACGCGCGCCGGGGACGCGGGCGGTGCCTGGTTTTGCCCCGACGGCCAGCAGCGCCTCGATCGCCGCGCGCGACTCGGCAGAGCCGCGCAGGTCGTAGAGGCGCAACACCTCCTTCAGGGCTGCGGCACCTTCGGGACCGCCGACAACGGAGAGATGGCCGAGCGATAGGTGGGATACCAGCCGCCAGAAGCCGCGCTCGTGCAGCACCGGGCGCAGGGCGTGGCTCGGCGCGGTCAGGCAGCTGATCCGGGTGATCGCCGCGACACCCTCGACGAGGCGCATGCGCGGGTGGCCACCGCCGAACTGCAACTCGCTCGGCAGGTCGCGGTTGGTGCATAGCGCGTCAATCGACAGCACCGCATCGGCGGGGGCATCCGGGTCGAAGGAGGGGTCATCCGGCGCGATGAACGCCTCGCCGCCGCGCAACGGGGCCGCCGCCTCGCGCCGGACGACGTGAAAGAAGCCGCCGGGCGCGCCGGGCTCAAGGTCGCCATGGGTCAGGCGGTAGAACGGGCGCCACGGGCGGAAGCTGCCGTCCGGGCGGGATTCGCGCACGCGCTCGACGCTCCAGACCTCGAGCGCGCCGGGGCGGCGGACCTCGGGGACGACGCGGTATTCGGTGGCGGTATGGCTCAGCGCGATCGGCTCGCAACGCTGCGGGAACAGGTTCACCACCGGGGTGCAGCCGAGCGCCAGGCTGTCGGCCGCCACCACACGCTCCAGCTCCGGCAGGGCGCGGTCGAGATAGACGAATATTTCCAAGCGGTTGCTAGCGGAGGCGAGCGTCTTGCCGTCCATGCGGGTAATGTCGAAAAACATGAATTTTTCCGGGAAGGCGAAGTATTCGGTCAGCAGGCGAAACCCGGAGAAGCTGCGCGCCGGCCAGGGCAGCAGTGCTTCCTCCGGCGCGAAGCCGACCGGCACCACGCTGTCGGCCGGGGCGATCACCGGATTGGGGTCGGTTGGGCCATCGGCGTAGGCGACCGACATTGTGTGGCCGCACAGCAGCTCATACAGCGGCAGCGCGATGTTGGGGGCGGCGCGCAGGAAAAAGCGCAGCCGGTCCATGCCGAGCTGGGCGAAAGTGGCCTCCGGGTTGGCACAGCGCAGCACGATGCGCAGCACCGAGACCGCGCCGGATGCCAGCGGGTTGGCCGGGGCGGCGAGCGGCAGGCCGGAGAGGCGGACGCTCTCTATCTCGACCGGCCAGAGCGTGGTCGGGTAGGCGGTGCGGAAGCGGCAGGTCTCGCCGCGCACCGGCTCGCTGTCCAGTGCCAGGCCGGGGGCGACCTCGAACGGCGTCATCAACTCGGGCTGGCTCTGGAACTGCACCACGCTGCAGGACGGCACCGGGGACAGATAATGCGGATACAGCACGCCGAGCAGGGCGTCGGTCAGCTCGGGGAATTCGTCGTCCAGGCGATGATGCACGCGGGCGGCGAGGAAGGCGGCGCCATCGAGCAGCCGGGCGACATGCGGGTCGTCGACGGCGTCGGCGGCCAGGCGCAGGCGGCCGGCGATCTTCGGGTGCGCCTCGGCGAACTCGGCGGCCAGGCGGCGGATCGCGTTCAGCTCGCGGTCGTAATAGGGCAGCAGCGCGTCGGACATCGGGGGACCTGCCTCAGGCCGGCTCGGTGGCGGCGACGAAGACGTCGGCGGTGGTGGAGTCGATGGTGGTGTCGAAGGCCACCGGCTCGGGCGCGGGATCGGCGTGCAGCAGCCCGTCGATGCGCAGGCGCAGGGTGGCCTCCAGCTTATTAGCGCCGTCGATGAGCGATACCCGCACGCTCATCAGCCGCGGTTCGAAGCGGCGGATGGTCGCCTCGACCTCGGCACGGAAGGCGTCGCGGCGGCCGGGCTCGTTCATGGCGCCGGCGGTGAAGTCTGGGATGCCGTAGCCGATCGGGGAGGCGGCGAGCTCGGTCAACTCGGCGGGCCAGGAACGCCAGCGGCGGCGGGCGTTCAGCAAGGCTTCCAGGTCGCGGCGGACCGAGGCGCGCAGGGCCGCCATCGCCTCGCCGGTCGACATCGGGGTGTCGCGCTCCTGGTCCGGGGCGTCGTCGATCAGGCGGTCGAGCAGCGGCAGCTGGGCGCGCGGCCCGGCCCGGCGCGTCCCTTCCGCCCGGCCGGCCTCGCCGCGACCGGTATCCAGGACACGGCCGGTGCCACGGCCACTCACTCGGCGAATTCCAGAGTCGTCAGGTCCATGATGCCGATCGCTTCCTCGCCGGCCAGGAACAGGCGCTGGCCCACGCCGCGCACCGGTCCGGCGTCCTCGATCCAGTCGGTTTCGCGGCCGAGCTTGAGAACATCGGTGATCGTGGCGTCCTCGCTGCCGTACACAACGGGGAGGTAGACATCGCCGTCGGGGCCATTGCGCACCGACATGGTGGCGCGGCGCCAGAACAGGTCGCGGGCGCGCTTGGGCGGGTGGAACTCGACCGAGATCACCCGCTCGGTGGGGATCCAGAAGTATTTGCCGGTGGTGGTCAGCACCTCGAAGCTGCCGGCGCAGAGGTCGTCGGCGTCGCGGAAATCGTCGATCGCGGTATCACCGGCAAAGCCGGCGACATGCGGACGGCCGGTTTCGGCGGCGCCGGCAAGCTTTGCCGCCTCGGCGGTGTTGCCTTCGCGCAGGGCGACCAGGGCTGCGAGTTGCAGGCGCTGGGTGTCGGTGGGTTCGCCGAGGAACTCGGGCACGCGGCCGTCGCGGCGCAGCTGGCGGCGGGCCATGTCGGCGCGCAGCAACTGGCGGAACTCGGCAACCACCACGGCGGCTTCCGGCTCGACCTGGCTGGCGGCATCCAGGATGACGTCGGCGCGTTCAAGGTTGCCGGCGAACACCAGCAGTTCGGCCAGCAGCACTCTTGCGGCGATGTCGGTCGGCGCCTTGCGAACCGCCGCGTTTGCCGCATCCACCGCCGCCGCCAGATTGCCGGCCCGGAACAGGGCCCCCGCCGTCTCACCCGTGCCTGACATCGCGTCCTGCTCCCTCATTGTCGTTGCTTCGATCCACTGTCCGGGTGCCTATCGCGGGGCGCCGGGAGCGGCAATGTCGGTGACCAGGCGGAACTGCGCCGAGACGTCGTCCAGCTGGAAATGCGGCTGCATCTGGATGACGCAGCCATAGACGCCGGGCTTGCCGGGACGTTCCTGGACGGTGACCAGGCCGCTTACCAGCGGGTAGCGTGCGCGCGATTCGCTGCCGACGTTGATGTTGCTGTTGACGTAACGGCTGAGCCAGCGCTGCAACTGGTCCTCGATCTCCTCGGCGGTGCGGAAAGCGCCGACCATGTCGCGGCCGAGCATCTTTACATAATGCGCGAAGCGGGAGACGCACAGCAGGGTATTGACCTGCGAGGATAGCCGGGCATTGGCGGCGGCGGC
>JANXSA010000111.1 GCA_025352915.1 Rhodospirillales bacterium
CGTTGGCCGGCGGCGCGCTGACCCAGGGCGCGCATTCGCTGTTGCTGACCGCCACCGACAAGAGCGGCATCGTCACCACGCGCGCGATCGGCTTCACCTACGACGCGACGGCCCCGCGCGTGCCCACCACCATCCTGTCGCTGGTCGACAACAACGCGCCGACCACGGTTGGTGTGGACGCCGAGGCGGCGCCGGGCCTGACCGTGACCCAGCGCAATGCGCTGACGCTGACCGTCGATCCCGGCAGCGTGATCGGCGAGGACGGGCAACCTTTGACCAACGCTCAGGGTGGCATCAGTACCGTTCCGCCGAACCTGGTCCGCGACATGCTGCCGGCCGGCGTGCTGCAGCACACCTTCGACATCACCATCCAGGCACCTGGGGCGGCGACCTTCACCACCTCCGCCCGCATCAGCTTCCCCAACGTGTTCAACGCAACGCCCGGTAGCAAGCTCTACGTGGAGAGCTTCGACCACACCACCGGCATGCTGGTGATCAACGGCACCGCCACGGTATCCGAGGACGGGCTGAGCGTGATGTCGGACGCAGGCAGCGGCGTGCGCGCGCCGGGCTACCGCGCCAACGGCACCGCCGATATCGGCGTGCCGCTTTCGGATGCCAGCTTCGGCCCCATCACCGTGCAAACCAACGGCGGCACCAGCGCGCCCTACACCCGCGTGCTGACCAGCATCACCGCCACCGCCACCACCCCCGCCAACGCCGCCCATGCCTCGGCCAATCCCGGCCAGGAAGTGACACTGGCCGGCACCGGCCTCACCGACCAGACCCAGCTCCTGTTCCGCTGGCGCGAAAGCGGCAGCGGCGCCCTGCGCATGTCGGTCCTGACCCCCAAGCCCGGCAGCATCGCCGCCGACGGCACCTCCGCCATCCTCGTGGTGCCCACCAACGCCAACGGCGCCTTCACCCGGCAACTCTTCGGCGCATCCACCCAGCCGCTGCTCCAGGTCGTGCCCGTCATCACCGGCTACGACGTCAGCGGCGGCACCCTGACCCTCACCGGCGCCGGCTTCCTCGAAGCCGCCTCCACCTACAACCTCGCCGGCACCATCATCACCGACACCAGCACCGCCTCGCCCGACGTCTACTATGACGACAACACCCGCGTGAACATCGACGAACCCGCCCACGGCCTCGGTCCGCTGACCGTCACCACCGCCGGCGGCACCTCCGCCCCCTTCGCCCTGAACGAGATGACCCTGCCCTACGGCACCCTGCGCGACGTCGCCCTCGACCCCGCCACCGGCGCGCTCTGGATGTCCGGCGACAGCCCGCTCACCGGCCGCATCCGCCGCATCGACCCGGCCATCAGCCTGGAACTGCAATTCTTCGACCTGACCAACACCGATTTCGGCTCCACCGCATTCTACGCCGGCGGCCTGCAAGTCACCACCGAAGCCTTCACCCTCAACGCCACCACCGTCCCCGCCGGCAGCCTGCTGGTCTTCAACGGCTACGCCTCCGCCGACTTTGTCACCGCCGTCAACCAGGCCACCGGCGCCGTCATCGCCGGCCTCAACCTCGGCGTGAACTACGACCTGACCTCGGGCATCTGGTCGGAGCCCAGCCTACCCTGCTAGCGCCTGCGTCCGCACCAGCCGCGCATAAGCCCCCTCGGCCGCCAGCAACGCGCTATGCGTCCCCTGCTCCACCACCCGCCCATCCGCCAGCACCACCACCAAATCCGCATCCCTAACCGTCGACAACCGGTGCGCCACGATAATCGTCGTCCGCCCCGCCCGAAGCCGCCCCAAAGCCGCCTGCACCAGCGCCTCGCTCTCCGCATCCAGCGCACTCGTCGCCTCATCGAGCAACAACACCCTGGGATCCCGCAACAACGCCCGCGCGATACAAACCCGCTGCCGCTGCCCCCCCGAAAGCCGCTGCCCCCCCGGCCCCACCCGCGTCGCATACCCCTCAGGCAACGCCGCAATAAACCCATCCGCCGCCGCCGCCACCGCCGCCGCCCTTACCTCCGCCGCCGTCGCCCCCGGCCGCCCCATCCGGATATTCGCCTCGACGCTATCGTCGAACAGCAGCGTCTCCTGCCCCACATACGCAATCGCATCCCGCAAGCTCGCCAGCGTCACCTCGCGAATATCCGCCCCATCCAGCAAACTCCGCCCAGAACTCGGATCATGCAGCCGCGGGATCAACGCCAACGCCGTCGACTTCCCCGCCCCCGACGGCCCCACCAACGCCACCGTCAACCCCGGCTCCGCCACAAACGACAAATCCCGCAACCCCATCCGCCCATCCGGATACCCAAACGCCACCCCCTCAAACGCCAACCGCCCCCGCCCCGCCGGCAACCCCCCCGCCCCCGCCCGCTCCACAATCCCCGCCGGCTCATCAATCACCGAAAACACCCGCCCCAACCCCGCCAACCCCTCCTGCACCGCCGCATGCAACGACCCCAACGCCCGCAACGGCCGCGACGCAATCAACAACGCCGTCAAAAACCCGGTGAAATGCGCCAGCGACCCATCCCCCTGCGCCGCCCGCCACCCCACAAACCCAATCACCGCCGCCACCGCCACCCCCCCAATCACCTCCAGCAGCGGATCAATCCGCGCCCGGCTCCGCGCCATCCGCAACAACGCCCGGTAAAGCTCCCCAAACGCCCCCTCCGCCCGCGCCCCCTCGCTCGCCTCCAGCCGATACGCCCTAACCGTCCGCGCCTGCGCAAAACTCTCGTTCAACAGCGAAGCCGTCACCCCGATCTGCTCCTGCATCCCCCCCGACTGCCGCCTGATCCGCCGCCCGATCTTCTCAATCGGAATCCCCGCAATCGGATACAAAACCGCCGCAATCAAACTCAACTTCCAATCCAGCCACAGCATCGTCCCCACCAGCCCCACCACCGTCAGCGCATCCGCCACCCCATTCACCGCCCGCGTCAAAGACTCCCGAATAATCGTCGCATCCGTCGTAAACCGAGCCGCCCAAGCCGCCGGCGCCTCCCGCTCCAACCGCGCCAAATCCCCCCCGGTCAGCCGCGCAAACATCCGCCCCTGCAACCCGCGGATCACCAACAGCACCAGCTTCTGCACCGCCACATTCTGAAAATACTGCGCCAACGCCTTGATCGTGGTCACCACCACCACAATCCCCGGCAACTGATACAAAATCCGCTGGTCCCGCCGCTCGAACATGCCAAAAGCATGATCGATCACCACCGGATACAGCGCCTGCGTCCCCGCCATCACCACCGTCAACACCAGGATCGCCCCCAGCAACCCCCGATGCCCCCGAACATCCCCCCGCCACAGCCGCCAAACCAGCGCCCGCGTCGTCTCCGCCGAAATCACCAAACGATCTGCCATGCCCCGCCGTGTAGCAGCCGCACCCACCACCGCGCCAATCCCAGGCAAGCAAGCGTGTTCTTTCTTTGAAAAGAAAGAACCAAAGAAACTTCATCCGTCTATTTTACTTCTCTCCCCTCGCGCTTGGGCGAGGAGCCGGAGGGGGGGCTGCCTCACCACTTACCCTTGCGAAACCACATCATCCCCGCCACCCTCCCATCATGGCCTCCGCCCCCGACCCGTCAGCCCCCGACCCAATCGAAACCTTCATCGCCCGCTGGCAAGGCCGCGAAGGCGGCCAGGAACGCGCCAACCTCTCCCTCTTCATCAACGATTTCTGCAAAGCCCTCGCCCTCCAGCCCCCAGACCCCGCCGCCGCCACCATCGAACACAACGATTTCGTCTACGAACGCCGCGTCGACGAACCCCAACCCGTCGGCCCCCCAACCGCCCGCCGCATCGACCTCTACAAACGCGCCGCCTTCATCCTCGAAGCCAAACAATCCCGCCAGCCCGGTGGCCGCAAAGCCCTCCCCGAACAACTCGCCATCCCAACCATCGCCGAACCCACCCGCCGCGGCACCCGCGCCACCGCCGCCCGCGCCTGGGACGTCCTGATGTTCAACGCCCGCAAACAGGCCCAGGACTACGCCCGCCACCTCGCCGCCAAATCCCCGCTCGCCCTCGTCATGGCCATCCCCGACCATCCCTGGACCAAACTGTCCCCCGACGCCGCCGCCGTCCGCATCGCCATGACGGTCGCGGCCAGCGGGGGGGGGGGGCGGAACGATGGTTTACTGCAACTAATAACCGAAGAGTCCGGCCTCGACACCGACACGCCGCATATCGCCTTCACCTCGCAAACCGGCACCATCAATGCCGATCTAACGAGTGGTGTCGATATTGTCAGTACACAGGCTCTGCGGGCAAATGACGGCCTGTGTTCGCGCGGGATGGTCCTCCACGGCGCGGGATTTATTGTTACACCGCCACAAGCTGCATACCTCGGTCTTGGCCGACGCCCAGGGCTTGATCGTCATATACGCGAGTACCGGAACGGTCGCGATCTCAATGCTCATTCGCGAAATGTTATGGTTATAGATTTATTCGGCTTAACCGCCGACGATGTGCGGTCTAGATTTGCTGAGTTATATCAACATCTTATTTTAGAAGTGAAAGAAAAAAAAGACAAGTATGGAAATGTGATCGGACGCGATTCGAATCAAAGGGAATATCGTCGGGAGAACTGGTGGCTATTTGGCGAAAACGTTCCAGAACTACGCCGGGCGCTGACAAATATAGATCGATACGTCGTAACGACCGAGACATCAAAGCATCGGATATTCCAATTTGTAACTCAAAAAATACTGCCAGATAACAAACTTC
The DNA here is from genome assembly GCA_025352915.1 of Rhodospirillales bacterium. Lineage (GTDB taxonomy): Bacteria > Pseudomonadota > Alphaproteobacteria > Acetobacterales > Acetobacteraceae > CAMDGX01. The sequence goes on from JANXSA010000111.1 coordinate 4,710, forward strand.
TGGCCATTGCACTTGATGACGCTTACGCGCTGGGCATTCTCTCCAGTCGGACGCACGTTCAATGGTCAATCAAAGCTGGGGGCTGGCTCGGCGTCGGCAATGACCCCGTCTACGTAAAAACCCGCTGCTTCGATCCCTTCCCCTTCCCCGCCGCCGACGACCTGCAAAAAGGCCGCATCCGCCGCATCGCCGAGGACCTCGACGCCCAGCGCAAGCGCGTCCTCGCCGACCACCCGCATTTGACCCTCACCGGCCTCTACAACGTCCTGGGAAAGCTGCGCGCCGGCACGGCCCCCGCCGACCTCGCCGCGCCCGACCGCCGCATCTTCGATGACGGCCTCGTCCTCATCCTCCACGACCTGCACGAGCGTCTCGATGCCGCCGTCGCCGCCGCCTATGGCTGGCCTGTCGATCTCCCCGAACCCGAACTCCTCACCCGCCTCGTCGCCCTCAACCACGCCCGCGCCGTCGAGGAAGCCGCCGGCACCATCCGCTGGCTCCGCCCCGAATACCAAATCCCCCGCTTCGGCACATCAGCCGAAAAACTCGACCTCCGCGGCGGCCAAACCACCACAACCGCCGCCGCCCCAACCGCCATCCCCGCCTTCCCCGCCGACGACGTCGCCCAGGCCGCCGCCATCCTCTCCGCCCTCTTCGCAGCCCTTGCCCCCCTCACCCCC
>JANXSA010000123.1 GCA_025352915.1 Rhodospirillales bacterium
GGCCGAGGGCCCCTAGACCCCCATCCATAAGGCGGCTGGTGAAGTGGAATCCGGGTGCCAAGTCATGGGATCAAAGGGCCCCCGGCCCTTTGCCGCCGGAGGCTTGCTTGCCTGCACTCCCTAGCGTCATCAAATGACACGCCACCCCATGCCCCACAGCGGTATCCAACAGCGGCGGGTTCTGCTCCTTGCAGATCGGCATCACATGCGGGCAGCGCGTATGGAACCGGCAGCCCGACGGTGGATTCAGCGCGCTCGGGATATCCCCGGTAATCCGCTGCCGCCGCCCGCGCCCCCGCGCCCGCGGATTCAGCACCGGCACCGCGCCGATCAGCGCCTGGGTGTAAGGGTGCTGTGGATTGGCATAGATCGTCTTCTTGTCGGCAATCTCCACCACACGGCCGAGATACATCACCGCCACCCGGTCGGAGATATGCTTCACCACGCTCAGGTCGTGGGCGATGAACAGGTATGTCAGCCCCAGTTCGGTCTGCAAATCCTGCAACAGGTTCACGATCTGCGCCTGCACCGACACATCCAGCGCCGACACCGGCTCGTCACACACCACAAAGCGCGGCCGCAGCACCAGGGCGCGGGCAATGCCGACACGCTGGCGCTGCCCGCCGGAGAACTCATGCGGAAACCGGTCGCGCGCCCGCGCCGGCAGCCCGACCAGCTTCAGCATCTCGCCCACCAGGCGCCGGCTCTCGGCATCCGGCTTGGCGCCATGGATCAGCAGCGGCTCCATGATGATGTCTTCCACCATCATGCGCGGATTGAGCGCGCCGTAAGGGTCCTGGAAAACGATCTGCATCGCGCGCCGATGCGGCCGCATGGCACTTGCCGTCAGCCCGGTGATCTCCTGACCGTCGAAGTGAATGCGCCCACCGGTCGGCTCGATCAGCCGGATCAGCAGTCGCCCCAGGGTCGACTTGCCACAGCCGCTCTCGCCCACCAGGCCCAATGTCTCGCCCGCATTGATCGAGAACGACACATCATCCACCGCCCGCAGCGGCGTGACCACGCGCCGGAACAAGCCACCGGATCGCACAGGAAAATGCTTCGAGAGGCCGGAAACCTCAACCAGCACGCTCATGCCGCGCCCACGGGGACAAGCTCGCCGGTGCGGATACAGGCGGCAAAATGCCCCGACGCCTCCTCCACCAGCGGCGGGATCGCGCTGCGGCACGCCTCGATGCGATAGCGGCAGCGCGGCGCGAAGCGGCACCCGGATGGCCGTCGCGCCGGCTCGGGCAACGAGCCGGGAATGGCAATCAGCCGATCCGTGTCCTGGTCCAGTGTCGGCACGCAGGACAGCAACCCGCGCGTGTAGGGATGACGGGGCTGCTCGAACAAGTCGGCCACCGCCGCCTGCTCGACGATCCGCCCGGCATACATCACCAACACCCGGTCGGCGGTCTCGGCAATCACCCCCATATTGTGAGTGATCACGATGATCGCCATGCCAAGCTCGTCGCGCAGATCCATCAACAGGTCCAGCACCTGCGCCTGGATGGTGACATCGAGCGCCGTGGTCGGCTCATCGGCGATCAACAGCTTCGGATTGCACGCCAGCGCCATCGCGATCATCACCCGCTGGCGCTGCCCGCCGGACAGCTGGTGCGGATAATCGGTCATGCGCTGCGTGGCGGACGGAATGCCGACCTTGTCCAGCATCGAGATGGCACGGGCATATTGCTCGCGCGCGCTCAGCCGCTCATGCGCCCGCAGCGTCTCCATCATCTGCTCGCCGATGGTGAAAACCGGGTTCAGCGAGGTCATCGGCTCCTGGAACACCATCGAGATGCCCGAGCCGCGGATGCCCTCCATCCGCCGCTCCGGCATCGTCGTCAGTTCCTCGCCGGCAAACCGGATCGAGCCCCCCGCGATGCGCGCCGGCGGCTGCGGCAACAGCCCCATAATGGTCAGCGCGGTGACGCTCTTGCCGCTGCCGGACTCGCCGACGATGCCGAGGATTTCGCCCTCATCGAGGTCGAAGCTGACATCCTCAACGGCGGTCACCTCCCCCCGTTCCGTCTGGAACGCAGTGGTGAGGTTTCGAACTTCAAGCAAACTCATTGCTGGATCCTGAGCCTCGGGTCGAGCACATCCCGCAGCCCGTCGCCGAGCAGGTTCAGTCCCATGACGGTGATCATCAACGCGATGCCGGGGATGGTGATGATCCACGGCGCTTCCACCAGGTATTGCCGCCCCTCGGCCATGATATTACCCCAGGTCGGCGTCGGCGGCACCGCCCCCAGCCCAAGAAAGGACAGCGTCGCCTCCGACAGCACCGCATAGGCGAACAGGAACGAAAGCTGCACGATCAACGGCGCCATCGCGTTCGGCAGGATATGCCGCCGCAGGATGCGCCAGTGCCCGGCGCCTGCCGCCACCGCCGCCTGCACATACTCCATCTCGCGCAGCACGATCACGCTGGCCCGCACGATGCGCGCGGTGCGCGGGATGTAGACGATCGACAGCGCCAGGATGGCGTTGAACGTCGACGGCCCCAAAACCGCGGTGATCGCGATCGCCAACAGGATCGCCGGGAACGCCATCAGCGCGTCGTTCACCCGCATCAGGCCGTTGTCGAGCCAGCGGAAATAGCCGGCCAGCGCGCCGATCAGCGTGCCGAACACGGCGTTCAGCAGCACCACGGAGGCGCCAATGAACATCGACAATTGAGCGCCCCAGATCACGCGCGACCACAGCGAGCGGCCGAAATTATCGGTGCCGAAGATGAAATCGCGGCCGGGCGGGCGAAATTTGAAGCGCATGGCGAGCCTGGTCGGCGAGACGTCGGTGATCACCGGCGCCAGCGCGGCGGCCAGGGCGATGATGCCGAACAGGCATAACCCGGTGACGAACAGGCGATGGCGAAACAGCCGGCGCAGTGTCCCGCGCAGCGGATGCTCGCGCACCGGCGACACAGCGTCGTCATCATCAAATTCATCAGCGGGTCTCATAGCGCACCCTCGGGTCGAGCACGGCGTAGCTGACATCGACGAGCACATTGACGAAAACGAGCAAGGCGGTGACCACCAGCAGCCCGCCTTGCACCAGCGGATAGTCGCGGTTGAGCACCGCCTGGGTCAGCAACTGGCCGACCCCGGGGATCGAGAACAGCGACTCGGTCACCACCGAGCCGGACACCGACAGGCTGATGATGATGCCGACGACGGTGGTGATCGGGATCAGCGCGTTGGCGAGCGCGTGCTTGATGACGACGGTGCGCCGCGGCAGGCCCTTGGCGCGGGCGGTGCGGATGAAGTCCTGGCGCAGGACTTCGAGCATCGTCGACCGGGTGATGCGCGCGAGCAGGCCGACCTGGAGCAGCGCCAGCGAGAACGCCGGCATGGTGGACGTGCGCAGCCAGCCCCACGGGCTGTCGGTGAACGCGATATAGCCGCCGGTCGGCAGCCAGCCGAGCATGACGGCGAAGAAGATGATCATCAGCAGGCCAAGCCAGAAATTCGGCAGCGAAATACCGAACATCGCGAAGATCATCGCCACCTGATCGACCCAGGTATTGTGCCGCAGCGCCGCGAAAATCCCCGCCGCCAGCCCGATCAGCAGGGTCAGCACCAGCGCATAGGCGGCGAGTGCAAGTGTCACTGGCAGACGGAAGATCATGACATCGATCACCGGCTGGCCCATCAGGATCGAGCGGCCGAGATTGCCTTGCAGCAGCCCGCCATACCAGGTGAACAACTGGGTAAGGAATGGCTCGTTGAGGCCGAGGTCCTCGCGCAGTTGGGCGATCTGCGCGGGCGTGGCCGTCAGCCCGGCGATCGCCACCGCCGGGTCGCCGGGGATGAAATGCATCAGGCTGAACGTCAT
>JANXSA010000137.1 GCA_025352915.1 Rhodospirillales bacterium
CCGGTTTGACCCGCCCGACATAATTTCGCCATTTTTTCGACGGAACAACGGGTTATCGCCCGTTCTAGAGAAATATGCGGCAACAATGATTGTTTAGCCGCCGCGCGATCCGCCCCCTACTGTGCACCTGCACACTAGACCTTTGGACCGCGAAAGACCGTTTGATGGATGCTCTTCCCAGCCACGCCATAAGTGAAGCCGCCGCGATCGAGCCGGGCGTGCGCATTCACAAGCTGGCCGTGGTCGACCCCGCCGCGCGCCTCGGCATGAACGTCCAGGTCGGCCCGTTCTGCACCGTCGGCCCGGATGTTGAGATCGAGGACGGCGCGCGGCTGATTTCGCATGTCGTGGTCGACGGCCACACCCGCATCGGCGCCGACGCCGTGCTGTACCCGCACTGCACCGTCGGCATGGCGCCGCAGGACCTGAAATACCGCGGCGAACCCACCCGCACCGAACTTGGCGCCCGCAGCCAGGTGCGCGAGCACGTCACCATCCATCGCGGCACGGCGACGGGCCGCGGCATCACCCGCATCGGCACGGATTGCATGCTGATGGCGGTCAGCCACGTGGCGCATGACTGCATCGTCGGCAACGGCGTGATCGTGGCCAACAACGCGGTCATGGGCGGGCATGTCAGCATCGGCGACAACGCGGTGATCGGCGGTGCGGCGGCGATCCACCAATTCGTCCGCATCGGCCGCGGGGCGATGATCGGCGGCGTCTCGGGCGTCGAGGCCGACGTGATCCCGTTCGGCACTGTGCTGGGCAACCGCGCCCGCCTGACCAGCCTCAACATCATCGGCCTGCGCCGCCGCGGTTTCAACCGCGAGCAGATTTCCCGCTTGCGCGCCGCCTTCGCGCTGATGTTTCGCGGCGCCGGCATCTTCGCCCAGCGGGTGGACCAGGCCCGCGCGCTCTATGCCGAGGATGCGCTGGTGGCCGAGATCCTGGCCTTCATGGCCGCCCCGAGCAAGCGCGGCCTGATCCGTGCGGCCGGCGCGGGCGTTGAACACGACGAAGGCTGATGCCGCAGCGCCAGGGGCGGTTCGGTGATACCCAGCGCGGCCAATGAGGACATCAGGTAGAAATTCGGCGCCTCATCAGTTGTGCAATGCTGTCATGCGCATACATAATCTCTCGCATATAGAGCCAGGGAGTGTTCCATGACGCTAAGCCGCCGCAGCCTTCTCGCATCCGCCGCATTGGGTGCCACCGCTCTTGCCGCGCCAAACCTCGCCGAGGCCCAGGGTTCGCGCGTGCTGCGCTTCATCCCGCATGCCGACCCGACCTCGCTCGATCCGGTCTGGACCACGGCGGACATCACCCGCAACCATGGCAACATGGTCTACGACCAGCTTTTCGGTGTTGACGAGAACTTCAAGCCGCACCCGCAGATGCTCGCCGGCGCCACCACCTCGGCCGACGGCCTGACCTGGGAACTCACCCTGCGCGACGGCCTGAAATTCCATGACGGCGAGCCGGTGCTGGCGAAGGATTGCGTGGCCACCATCAAGCGCTGGTGGGTCCGCGACAGCTACGGCACCGTGCTCCAGGCGCTGACCGACGAGATCTCCGCGCCGTCCGACAAGATGATCCGCATCCGCCTCAAGAAGCCTTTCTCCCTGCTGCCCGAGGCACTGGCGCAACCGGCCTGCGTGATCATGCCGGAACGCATTGCGATGACCAGCCCGAACACCCAGATATCCGACCCCACCGGCAGCGGCCCGTTCCGCTTCAAGCCGGACGAGCGGGTGTCCGGATCGCGCGTCGTCTATGAGCGGTTCGCCGGCTACACGCCGCGCACCGAGGGCCAGACCAGCTTCCTTGCCGGGCCGAAGGTGGTGCATTTCGACCGCGTCGAATGGACCTTCCAGCCAGATCCCGCCACCGCGTCGGCGGCGATGCAGAAGAACGAGTACGACTGGTACGAAGGCCCGGCCATCGACCTCGTCCCCCTGCTCAAGCGCGATCGCAACCTCACCCTGAAGATCACCAATCGGATGGGTGGCATCGGCTGCATTCGCTTCAACTCGCTGCATCCGCCGTTCAACAACGTCGCCATCCGCCGCCTGGTGCAGGCATGTGTCAACCAGAAGGACTTCGCCGAAGCGGTCGCCGGGGCGGTGCCCGAATTGTACAAGACCGGCGTCGGCCTGTTCACCCCGGGCATGCCGATGGCGACCGATGCGGGTGTTGAGGCGGTTGCCGGCCGCACCGATTTCGACAAGGTGAAACAGGAACTCATCGCAGCCGGCTACAAGGGCGAAAAGGTCGTGCTGCTCGGCCCGTCCACCATCCCCTCGTTGCACGCCCAGTCGCTGATCACCAACGACCTGCTGATCAAGATGGGCTTCAATGTCGATTACCTGGCGCTGGAATGGGGCACTGTAGTGCAGCGCCGCGCCAGCAAGGAGCCGACCGACAAGGGCGGCTGGAGCATCTTCATCACCAACCTCACCAGCCTGAACAACGTTTTCGTGCCGGCGCAAATCGCCATCCGCTCCGGCCCGGCCGCGTGGTTCGGCTGGCCCGACGCGCCGAAGCTCGAAGAACTGCGTGAGCAGTGGCTGGCCGCTCCGAATGAGACCGAGCAGAAACGCATCGTGCGCGAAATGCAGCTCCAAGCCTTCCGCGACGTGCCCTATGTGCCGACCGGGCTGTGGATGGGCTACACCTGCTTCAACAACGCACTGACCGGCATCCAGAACGGCTGGCCGGTATTCTGGGGCGTAAAGCGCGCCTGATCTGATCGCGCCGCCTGTTTCCGTTTTGGAGGCAGGCGGCGCGACGCAACCCTACCGGCTCATCAGCACCGGCAGCGTCGCCAGTTCGAGCACCGACCGGGTCACCCCGCCCAGGATCGTCTGGCGCCAGCGCGGATGCGAATAGGCACCCATCGCCAGCAGGTCGGCGCCAAACGCGCCGGCCGCCTTCAGCAGCCCGACGCCGACGCTCTTGTCCACCGGCTGGAAAGTCGTCACCTCGGCCGCGATCTCGTGCAGCGCCAGGTAATCGCCCAGCGCCTGCGCCTCCGGCCCGCGCCGCTGGTATCCCGTCGCGGTCAGGATGCGCACCGCCTGCGCCCGCTTCAGCCACGGCAACACCGCCTGCACACCCGAGGCCGACTCCGCTGTGCCGTTCCAGGCAATGCAGATGCGCAGCCCGATCGTCTCCGGCGGCTTGTGCGGGGCGATCAGCACGGGTCGCCCGCTGTCGAACAGGGCGGCATGCATCGCATCGGCAAACAGCGCGTCGTGGTCGTGATCCAGATGCGGCACCACGGTGAGGTCGGCCAGCCGGGCCAGCTGCGCCACCGCCTCGTCCTCGCGCCCGGAGGTCAGCACGAATTCGGCATTCGCCTCGGTCGCATTCGGCACCGCCTCGCCCAAGGCTATGCCAAGTGCCGAGCAGACCGCGCCAAACCGCGCCTGGGCGGCCTGGATCTGTGCCGTACGCTCACTCTCGGCGTCGTCGGCCATCTCGTTCAGCATGCCGATCGGGAAGATGTCAGGCCCCAGCGCCTGCATCGCACTGGAGGCGCGGTAGAAATACACCGCCACCAGATGGGCGCGCCATTTCTGCGCCACCCGCACCGCGGTGGCCACGGCCACGTCATCAGCCGGCGATCCGTAGAGCGGAACAAGCAACTTGCGAATGGCCATGATGCGCCTCCGTCGGGTTCGGGTGACGTCGTCCTGCAAGCCACACCAAGCTTACCCGAACCCCGCGCCGCAAGACACGAAAACCGTGCCCCGAAAACCGTGCCCCGAAAACCGTGTCCCGAAAACCGTGTCCCTCGGGCGTCAGACCAGCGGCGACGCCGTCACCCCATGCTCCACCAGGAACGCGGTTGCATGATCGATCCGTCCGGTCATCTTCTTGGGATCGCGCGTCACGATCTGATAGACCGCCTCGGCGATGTTCTCCACCGGCGACACGCGATGCGCCGTCTTCTCGTTGATCAGCTTGTGCACCGCCACCCCCGGCGTCGCCACCAGGCCCGGCGAGATCGCGTTGACCGAGATGTTGTCGGCATAGACCTCGGAGGCCAGCCCGGTCGAGTACCGCTCCAGCGCCGCCTTGCACATGCCGTACACCGTCCCGCCCGGATTGCTCCCGGCATAAGGCTTCAACGGATGGATCGCCGCACCGGACGACAGCGTGACGATCGCGCCGGCCTTGCGCGCCCGCATCGCCGGCAGCACCAGCTGCGACAGGTGCACCGCCCCCCAGACCTGGACCTCCATCATCAGGTCAAAGCGCTTCTCCGGAAACGTCTCGATCGGAATGAAGAAGGTCACCGCCGCGTTGTTGACCAGGATGTCGATGTCACCATAGGCGGCCACCGCCTCGGCATGCAGCCGCTCACGATCTGGTCCATGCGACAAATCGGCCTTGATGAACATCGCCTCGCCGCCAGCGTCACGGATGCGCTTGATCGTGTCGTTCAACGTGCCCGGCAGCCGGCTCTCGCCCTCCTCGGAGGTGCGCGCGGTGCAGACCACGCGCGCCCCCTCCATCGCCAGCCGCACTGCCACCGCCTCGCCAATGCCGCGGCTGGCGCCGGTGACCAGGGCGACCTTGCCCTTGAGAGTGCCGTTCGGATTGATGACCGCGCCTGCCATGCTCGTTGCGTCCCGCCCTTGGATTTCCTAGGGCAACTCTACGGGGACGATCTCAGGCTGGCAAACGGCGGCGATTAAGAAACAAGGAAGCAAGCCTCCGGCGGCAAAGGGCCGGTGGCCCCTTGACCCCATCCATAAGAACCGCTGGTGGGGTGGAATCCGGGTGCAAAGTAATGGGGTCAAGGGGCCCTCGGCCCCTTGCCGCCGGAGG
>JANXSA010000518.1 GCA_025352915.1 Rhodospirillales bacterium
CCTTCGTCCCTGGGGCGGGTGACACGCAACTGAGTGGTTTCTCGATGTATCTGCGTAACCGCGCAGGAGGTTCCGGCACTCTCGATCTGCGCGGCTATATCGCCACCTGGACTGGAAGCATGGCCGGCTCCATTCTGTTCGAAAGCGTGACGCAGACGATGAACGAAGCGGGCGCTGTGCAGGAATTCGCGTTCGTGACTGACTTCGCCGTAACCCCGGGCGAAACCTATGTTGCCTTTCTCAGCACCTCGAACCTCGGCGACCAGCCGGACAGCCTGTTCGGCATGCCCTTGGCTGGCGACTTAATCCCCGGCGGGTTCGTTTACCGGAACAACGGCACCGACTTCGCGTTGCTCACGACCGTGACCTGGCATAACTTTGGCACCGACGATACCTGGCTGAAGGCCGAGTTCAACGCGACCGCAGTGCCCGAGCCGGCCACCATGGCGCTCATGGGCCTGGGCCTCGCCGGCCTGGGCGCGGTGCGACGCCGCCGCGCCTGAACCGCCTGTCCGACAGGCCGGCGCGGCCTGCCTGTCGGAAAACCTTACACATGCAAGGCGGCGAGATCACTCCTCCGGCGGCAACATCCCGCCGACTTCCTGAAGCCAGCTCGCCGCGTGCTTCACCGCCTCGCGCGCCTGGCCCACGCCCTCAGTCAGCCGCATGAACCCATGCAACATACCGGGATACGTGATCACCGCCGCCCGCGTGCCAACCAGGTTCAGCTTGCTGCCCAGCATCCCGCCCTCGCTGCTGAGAACGTCCAGCTCCGCCAGTTGCACCAGCGCCGGCGGCAGCCCGCGCAAATGGTCGCGCAACGGCGCCGCCAGCGGGTTCAGCCGATCGGCGGGGTCGCGGGTATACAGGTCCCAGTAAGCCATCATCCCCGCCCGCGTCAGCCCGTGGCCCTCGGCGAACTCACGATACGAGTTGGTCTCGAAATTGGCATCGGCCACAGGATAAACCAGGTGCATCCCCGCCAGCGCCGGCCCGCCCTGGTCGCGCAGGGCAATCGCGGCACCAATCGCCAGGTTGCCGCCGGCACTATCCCCGCCCACCACGATGTAGCGCGGATCGACGTCCCACGCCTCCGCCGTCTCGGCCACACAGCGCACCACCTCGGCGCATTCCAGCAGCGCGGTTGGAAACTTCGCTTCCGGCGAGAGCGAATAATCCACATTCAACGCCGCAAAGCCGCTGGCCGTGGCCAACTCGCGCACCAGCCGGTCATGCGTATCGACGCTGCTCCAAACCCAGCCGCCGCCATGAAACCAGATCAACAGCGGCCGCTGCTCGCCGGGGGCAGGGTGGTGGAATTTCGTGAACACCCGCCGCCCGCGCGCCATCACCCAGCGCTCCTCGCTCAGCGCCATCACCGGCCCGCCGCTGCCGAACACCTCGCCCATGATCTCGGTGACCTCGCGCGACAGGTCGAACGGCTCGCGCGCCACCACCGGCGGATACTTCGCTGCCTCGGCATCCAGGCGCTGGCGCGCGGCCAGCATCTCGGGGTCCCAGCGTGATGTGTCGGTCATGATCGTGTCCTTCTGCCCCTGTCCCTTTGGGCGCGCCATCATGCCAAGGCTGCGAGATCGCGCAAACCCGCCATTGCCGGTGTAGCATCGGGCCATGGCCATCCTCCCTCCGCCCGCCGGCAAGTTCCGCCCGGAAATGCTGTTCCAGCCGCGCTCCATCGCGATCATTGGCGCGGCCTCCGCGATCGGCGCCCAGGTGCTGGCCAACCTCGCCACCGCCGGCTTCAAGGGGCAGGTCATGCCGGTCGAGGACGCGACGGACCTGACCGCGCCACCTGACCTCGCCGCTATCTGCGCCCTGACATCGCCGATCGCGCCGGTGTTCCGCCAACTGGCCGAATTGGGCACCCGCTCGGCTATCGTCCTGTGCATGGCCGACGGAGTCGCCGAGGCCGCCCGCGCCGCCGGCATCCGCGCCCTCGGCCCGGGCTCGTTCGGCATCGTGGTGCCGAAGCTCGGCCTGAACATCTCGCGCGCCCATTTGCCGCCGCACCCCGGCCGCCTCGCTTTGGTGTCGCAATCGGCCGCGCTGTGCCGGGTGGTGCTGGACTGGGCGGAGCCGAACGGCGTCGGCTTCTCCACCATCGCCGGCATTGGCGGCAATGCCGATATCGGCTTCGGCCTGGTGCTCGACTGGCTGTCGCGCGACCCCGATACCGGCGCGATCCTGCTCGACATCCGCCACATCCGCGACCCCCGCCGCTTCGTCTCCGCCGCCCGCGCCGCCGCCCGGCTGCGCCCGGTGGTGGCGATCCGCGCCGGTGCCCGCGCGGCCGATCCCGGAGGCATGGCGGACGCCATCTTCGAGGCCGTTTTGCGCCGCTGCGGCGTGCTCAGCGTCACCAGCCTCGCCGACCTGCTGGCCGCCGCCGAAACCCTCACCCGCGCCAAGCCGATCCCCGTGACAGGGGGCCGCAGCGACCACCTCGCCATCGTCACCAACGCCATCGGCCCGGCCCAACTCGCCGCCGACGCCGCCCTGCGCGACGGCCTCACCCTGGCCACATTGGCGCCGAAAACCCGCGAGGTCATAACCCTGGCCATGCCTGGCGCCTTCCGCGCGCGCAGTGCCGCGCCCGTGACGGGCACCGAGGGCTTCGTCTATGCCGGCCCGGACGAGGCGATCCGCCTGGCCGAACTCGCCGCCCTGCTGGCCGGCGCGCCCGAGATCGGCGGCGTGCTGCTGGTCCACGCCCCGACCGGCCCCGGCGACGCCGCCGCGATGACCGCAATCGCCGCCGCGGCGTCGGCGATGAAAGTCCCGCTCCTGGTCTGCGCCATGGGCCAAACCACCGGCGAGGCCCACCGCCGGACCCTGGCCACCGCCGGCGTGCCCGCCTTCGCCACGCCGGAGGAGGCAGTGCGCGGCTTCCTCCATTTGGTCCAGCACCGCCGCATCCGCGCCGCCGCGCGCGAACTGCCGGACAGCTTCCTGCCCGATCTCGCCATCGACGCGCAATCTGCCGCCAATGCACTTGCACACGCGCCACCCGGCCCGCTCGCCCCGGACGCGACACGGGTGCTGCTCGCCGCCTATGGCATCCGCATGTCCGAGACCCCCGGCACCATCGCCCTGCGCGTCGCCCTCGGCGAGGATGCGATGTTCGGCCCCTTCCTCGCCTTCGGCCAGGGCGGGCGGGCCGGCGAAGCGCGCCACGACATCGCCATCGACCTGCCGCCGCTGAACCCCGCCTTGGCGGCCAGCCTGATCGCCCATACCGGCATCGCCGCCGAGATCGCCACCATCCCCGGTGCCGCCGCCGCCGTCGCCGACCTGCTGGTGCGGGTCAGCCAGCTTGCCGTCGAACAACCGCACATCGCCACAATCGAACTCGACCCGCTTCACCTCGACGCCACCGGCATCCGCGCCGGCGCCGCCGCCATCACCCTGCGCACCGGCGCCGCCGCCCGCCTCGCCATCCCGCCCTATCCCAGCGAATGGGTCCGCACGCATGACGCGGGTGGCGAAGCGATGGTGATCCGCCCGATCCGCCCCGAGGATGCCGCCGCCCATGCCGCGTTCTTCGCCCGGCTGTCGCCCCAGGACGTGCGCTACCGCTTCTTCAGCGCCATCCGCGCCCTGTCCACCGAACAGATCGTCCGCCTGACCCAGGTGGATTACGAGCGCGAGATGGCATTGCTCGCCGTGCGTCCGGACGGCACCACGGTCGGCGTCGCCCGCCTGGTGCGCGAGATGGACACCGGCGAAGCCGAGTTCGCCATCATCATGCAGGCCGACGCCAAAGGCCGCGGCGTCGCCAGCGCCATGATGCACCAACTCCTCGCCTGGGGCCGCGCCAAGGGCGTGCGCGAGGTGGTGGGCCAGGTGCTGGCCGACAACGCGCCGATGCTGGCCTTCATCCGCAAGCTCGGCTTCAAAATCCGCCGCACCCCGGGCGATGCCGACGTGATGGAAGCCCGTCTGGCGCTGACTCCAGCTCCTGCCCCATAATCGCATAGACCCGGGGGGACGCGGCAATGGGGCGGCTGGACGGCAAGGTGGCGATCGTGACCGGGGCGGCCTCGCGCGCCGAAGGCATCGGCAACGGCGCGGCCGCCGCGATCCTGTTCGCACGCGAGGGGGCCAAGGTGGTCCTGGTCAACCGCTCGCTGGACCGCGCCGAGGCGCTGGCGGCGAGCATCCGCGAGACCGGCGGCACCGCCATAGCAGTGGCCGCCGATGTCGCCGACGAAACCGGCTCGGCCTTGATGGCCCAGACCGCCCTGGACCACTTCGGAAAAATCGACATCCTGCACAACAATGTCGGCATCGGCGCCGCCGGCACGCCGGAGACGGTGACGCTGGAGGCATGGGAGCGCGTCTTCCGCACCAACCTCACCTCCGCCCTGTTGTCCTGCCGGGCGGTACTGCCGCACATGAAGGCGCAGGGCAGCGGGTCGATCATCAACGTCTCCTCGATCGCCGGCATGACCGGCCTGTCCGGCTCGCCAGGGGCCGTGGCCTACACCACCACCAAGGCCGGCCTGCAAGGCTTCACTTTGTCGATCGCCGCCGACTACGCCGCCCACGGCATCCGCGCCAACTGCATCATCGTCGGCACCGTCAACACCCCGATGGTCGCCCATATGGGCGAGGAAGCGCGCGAACGCCGCCGCCTGGGCGTCCCCTTGCAAACCGAGGGCACCGGCTGGGATGTCGGCCACGCTGCGGTGTACCTCGCCAGCGACGAGGCGCGCTGGGTGACCGGGGTGATGTTGCCGATCGACGGCGGTTTCCTGTCCGTCCGCGCGTGGCCAAGATAGAGGGGGCCGAGGTGAGCACAATGATCTCGCAGATCAAGGATTTCCGCGACGAGGTCGAGGAGCTTCACACGCTCCTCGCCGCCATGCCGGCCGATGCCTGGACCGCCCCCACCGGCTTCAAGGCCTGGACCCCGGAGGATGTCGTCCAGCACCTGCATCACAGCGACCTGATGGCGATGGCCTCGGCCGACGGCATCGAGGCATTTACCGCCTTTCGCGCCGAAATGCAGGCGCTGCGCCAACGCGGCCTGACCAATGTCCAGGCGACCCGCGAACGGCTCGGCGATCCGCAAGGCATCGCATTGCTCGACCTATGGCAGCGCACCGCGCTGGTATTGTGCGACCGCCTGGCCCTGCTGGCGCCGGAAACCCGCATGCCATGGGCCGGCCCCGGCATGGGGCTGCGCATGTTCGCCACCGCAAGGCAGATGGAAACCTGGTCGCACGGCCAGGCGATCTACGACCTGATCGGCGTCAAACGCCCGCCCGCCTCGCCGCGCCTGCGCAATATCGCCGAGATCGGCGTGCGCACCTATGGCTGGACTTTTCGAAATCGCGGCCAGGAACCGCCGGGCCCGCAGCCCGAGGTGCGGCTGGACACGCCGTTCGGCGAACCCTGGCAGTGGCCTGGTGAGGGCGGGCTGGTGGCCGGCGACGCCATCGCGTTCTGCCAGGTGGCGGCCCAGACCCGCAATATCGCCGACACGGATTTGCGCGTGCAGGGCGCGGCGGCGCAAGCCTGGATGCTGCTGGCCCAATGCTTCGCCGGCCCGCCGGAAACCCCGCCATCGGCCGGCACGCGGCGGCGCAGTCCCACGCCACCCTGAAAGGAATTGCGGCATGGACCGTCCGCGTCCCATCCACCGCTCGGGCTACGACCGGGAGGCGCATGACTATTACGCGACCCCCGCCTGGGTGACCGCGTGCCTGTTGCGCCATGTGTCGTTGCGCGGCGCCGTCTGGGAGCCATGCTGCGGCGACGGCGCGATCGCCGCCGTGCTTGAATCCCACCAGCATGCGGTGGTGGCCAGCGATCTGGAGGATCGCGGGGTCGGCACGCCCGGGGTGGACTTCTTTGGCTGTTCGGCCTTCCCGCCTGGGTGTGGCGCAATGGTCACCAATCCGCCCTACGGCGATGGCGGCGCCTCGCGCCGAGCCACCAATGCGTCCATCGGGATGCTGCGCTTCGTGCGCCATGCCTTGGCGCTGACGCGGGCAGCCGATGGCCAGTTGGCGCTTCTTGTCCGCTTCCAATGGACCGCCGGACAGCGCGCGGCCGCGCTGTTGCAGGAGGGGATGCTGGATCGCGTCCTGGTGCTGACCCGGCGCATTCAATGGTTCGACCGGGGAATACACACGACCACCGGCCAGCACCATCACGCCTGGGTCATTTTCGACGCCCAGCGCGACCGCAGCCAGCCAAGCAGCATCGTGTTCGATCAGTAGCGGGTGAAGGCCGGCGCATGGCGCGGCGGTCGCTGGCTGGGGGACCTGGAAACCAGTTTCTGACCCAAAATA